>VSPN01000099.1 GCA_009775355.1 Muribaculaceae bacterium | reverse complement strand
CAAAAAGTAAGCCCAACTTCTGCCGTTCAGGAAGTTGGACTCGCCTTTTTATGGTTTAGCGGACAGTAATATTTTCGTATACCTTCTTATCAAAGGGGGTACCGCTGGGAGCGATTGCAAGTGCAACAACTCTTGAACGATTTGGCAGAAGCTGATGATTCTGTGCCATATTATCTTCAACCGATAGTCGTAGCTCCAATGTCTGAAACCGAAGAAAGCAGAGAGGCTGCAAACGTCGGAAAATATTTCGACATCATAGATGGCCAGCAACGCCTCACCACCATATATCTGATTCTGCAGGCATTCACCAAGCTTGCACAACCTTTGTCGGGAAAAGACGAAGAGTCGTTGACTGAAGAAGAAAAGGGAAAAAGGTACGCATTTAAATATGCTCTTGGTCAGGTAGACACCTCAGCAAACTTCAGCCTGTCGTATCAAACGCGTACTGACAGTGAAGTGTTTCTTCAAGGAATCAACAGAATTGACGAGTCTGATAAAAGCATCCGCGAAACACCAGATCACTTGTATATGTGGCATGCTTTTCAATGCGTCATTGAATGGATGGGCACACAAAAGATAGAAACGGTGAGCAAGGTTGCCGGAATGTTGAAGAGCAAAGTGAAAGTTATCTGGTATCAATTGTCAGAAACGATAACCGACTGGAAAAAATTCACCGACCTCAACATAGGCAAAATCCCATTGACCAATTCTGAGCTAACAACAAGGCTACAGGTCTGAAGATGTGGGAAGACATCTATCTCAAATACCAGCGTCTGAAAGACTGGTATGAAGATCGTGATATGTATCATATGTTGGGCTATCTGATAGCCATAGACTATCCGGCAAATGCTTTGGAACGGATTTTCAAAATTGCGCATCCCGAGAATCGTTGCTACCGTTCAACTGATATAATCAAAAATGTACTTGCAAGGCTTGTGAGCATGTCATTGCGAATACCGGACGGAAGGAAGTTTGAGGGCGTGAAGTCGTTTGAAGACCTGAGATATAACATATCGGATGATCCTGACCGCACTGTAGACACCTCCCATCATTACATGATAAAACGATATCTCACCCTCTACAATATTTTAGTTACAGAGTATGCCGGTAAAAAAATGCGCTATCCTTTTGATTTCCACAACACCGTTGACGGAGGTTGGAGCCTTGAGCATATTCATGCACAGAACTCCCAGACCCTTAACAAGGGATGGCAATGGGAAGAATGGATAAACAATCATGCTGACTCTCTGCAGCGACTCGTAAAGTCGCTGGACGAAGGGAACGAATTGCTGCCGAGGATAGACAATCTCATTGTTCGTATGGCCTCATTTTCCAAGCAATCCAATAGAGACGAGTTCGACAAGATCGCTGATGATTTCAGAGAGATTATGGAAAGTTTTCCCGGTGCTAAAGGCTTGTATCAGGATGAAATGGCCAATATGGCATTATTGGGCAAATACAACAACTCCACACTTAACAATTCAACCTTTGACGTCAAGCGCCAGAAGGTGATCAGATTGCTCGGCACTAACTTTGTACCGTTGGCAACCGAACGTGTGTTCCTCAAAGCCATTACCGGAGAGATGACCGTTGTCAATGAGGACGAAACCGTTTCTAAATCGCTGTATAGTTGTGACACCGAGCACCTTTTCTTTTGGGGAAAAGAAGACCGTATGGCATACATTGACGATATGAAAACCAAACTTAAAAAATATCTTAACCGCTATGAGTGACGTGTTAAAGTCTGACTATGGCAAACTCATTTCGCTCTACAACATGCTCACGAGTGAGAATGAGGTAATCCACAAAATATTAATCCCTAAAATCCAGCGGGATTACGCCCAGGGACGCGAGGGAATGGAGAGTGTGCGTGGCAGATTCCTGGAAAGTATCTTTGAGGTGATAGATAAGAAGACGCCGAAAAAACTTATGCTTGACTTCGTGTTCGGGCAGAAAGAAATCACCACGCGCAACATATTTTATCCCGTTGATGGTCAGCAACGCCTCACAACCCTGTATCTGCTACATCTTTATGTAGGCAAACGCGCTGGAGAAACAACCGAATTCTTGAAGAAATTCAGTTATGAAACTCGCATAAGCAGCAAGCAATTCTGTGAGCGTCTAAATGAAATCGAAGCAGAGAAGTTCTCCGGAATCGGCGGTTTTATAGAGTCTCAATGGTGGTATACTGGAGTGTGGCGTACAGATCCTACAATTTCTGCAATGATCAATATGCTAAAAGATATTGATAGCCATTATCAGCTTTTGGGCTATGGAAAAGATGATTTCAAAATTGTATGGGTACAGCTCAAAAAAAATGTTGAGTTCTGGCGCCTTTATCTGTCAGACCTCGAAACGACGGATGAGCTATACATAAAAATGAATTCGCGTGGCAAATTGCTGACCGATTTCGAGCATCTTAAGGCAATGCTCGACAACTATGCTCATTACAATGGAAAGCTTTCAGCCAAGGTTGACACATCATGGACTAATTTGCTTTGGCAATATCGGGATAACTCAAAAGATCTTGATCCTGAATATTATGTAAACAATGGCCTCGATATGTGTTTTGAAAACTTGCTCACATTCTATCTCAATGTGGAGGGTGCCAAAAGAGGTTTGACAGACCTCCAGTCACCCATAACCGACCTGATTGAATTGGCTGACAAGGTGCTTGCTTACAATCCCACTAACACAGAAGAAGAGGAAGAAATAAGAAACAAAGATTGCTCACGGCTCAGAAAGGCCGTTGAGGCTCGGCATATAATGCGCAGGTTTGAGCGCATCCTCGATTTCTTCAGCGAAACCGACAACAAAGGCAACTTGGTCAATGATCCCAAGCAATTCTTTTCCCGCTTTATCCAAATTGATTACGATGAATGGCCCAATGCCGAGGCCAGACCTGACGATGTGAAGAATACGCCAAAAGTATTCATAGGCAAAAGGAGCAATGCAGACCTGTTCAGGGAGATATGCCATACAGCATTATTGAAGAACGGTTCCTTTTTATATGGACTCACATTGTATGCCGAGGCCTTCTTCCAGTATGCAGCCTTGGGCTCCCAGAATTTTGAGGACCGGCTCAGGAGGCTACGTAATCTGTTGGAAAATACCGAACTCTATGCACGCGATGCCCAGAACACGCTTTCAGTAGTGGATGAACTCATAGCCAACGGCAACGACTCAATAGACAGTGTGGACGACGAGCTTAACAAAAAAAAGAAAAGTCAGGAAGCGTTCAAACTGAATTGGATGGCGGCTCATCCAACCTATTCAAACCTTCTAAAAAAATTGGAAAATCATTGGCTTCTGTTGGGTAACCTCAATATGCTTATAGTCGAAGACAATGACGGTATGCCAATCGATATCGATATAAGTTCGGTGCACAAGTTCGGCGCATTATTTAATTCTTCTTGCGATTATATGCTGGTGGAAAGGGCTTTGTTGGCTACTGGAGATTATTCGCCTACTCCTGCTCCGGGGAAAGTGAAAGCATATGCAGGTGATAACTGGAGGCTTTGGAAAGATTTGACACAGTCCTTCAATCGGATGACGCCCCAAGTTCTTCAAAAGTTTTTCCACAATCATAACGTCCTCAGTGCCGTAGAATTGGAGGACGTGGCCTCTAAGTATCCTTCGGTCACGGGTGAGTATACCTGGAAAGATTACCTTCGCAAATATCAGTCAATATACTCTGCTCCAAAGGGGAAATACAGATATCGAGAAATGCATTACAGTTACTATAAACTGAATGCTAATGGCGGAGGAGGTCCAGAGTACTTTTGGAACCCTACAATCTTGCGGTTGAAAGTCTGTTAAAGCCACTCTTTGAATGCTCTACTGACTGTTATGGCGGAGCCTTGATATTTAAAGAATCGGGCATAACTGCCGATATACAAGAACATGAGATAATATTTGTATATCCCGACGGCTACCAATTCAGCCACAAAATACCCTTCAGCCCAATTACAGGACTCGATACTGTGGATCGTATAGTTTACGCCGGAGGAGCATGTAAACGAATTGTAGGTTCATATAATGCTCGAAATGAAGGAATAGATTTAAATGCCGGAAATTAATGACTTTAAAAAATCACCCCTAATTCTACTTGATTGGGTCGGTGCAGTATTGGCGACGGCCGCAGCGGGTGCAGTGTTCGCCTCGCCAGACGCTATCAAATTGCTCACAGGCGGCATCAATCAGAGATGCTTCATCGGTAAGTATTCCGGCCTCAAAGTTGCGGCGGTTGCTGCTCTTCATGCCTATGCCGGCACCGGTCAGATTGGCGGAGCCTATGTAGGCGGACTCGAAATCAAATATAAGCATCTTGAAATGGACTCGCGGACATAGCATCCGCTCCAATCCGGTTTTTAGAATCGGGTATCGGTCAAAATCCTCACGGAAAGCCGGACCCGGTTCTTTTGCATGGATAAGTCGCACTTCTACTCCTCTTTTGAGAAGTTTGGCGAGGACCGCAAGGAATGGCTCTGATGAATTTCCGGCTTTGACGTGAAGGTCTTTAATGTCGGCTGTACCAATCCAGAGCGACTTCCTCACGGAAGCCACTCTTGCCACGACCTTATCGTAATGGTCTTTGCCTGAAATAAATTCAACCGACATTGGACTTTACTTTAGTTCTTTTGTTCGGCAAACAGTTTGGAATGCTGCCAAACCGATATTAAACAGGACGGTTCGTACCCATATAACATTATTGCTATTGTAGATGTCTGTCTCTTCTATGAAATCCAACAAGTCCTTAACGATGTCATGGAGTTTCTCCTCCTTAACATACATTCTTCTCTCCACGTTAAGTGGCAGATTTAGAACAGGACATTCGTATAGAGCATCAATGCAGCAATTACGTCCCTGTCCTCATCATCAAAGTCAAGGAGATTTATGTCTTTTTGAGCATTTGTAACAGCCAAATCATATTCGTTTCTTAAAGTGCCTTTGTTTAACCCAGAAGGGTTTTGAAGAAGACGCTTTAATTCGCCGTAATGTAAATCAAAATTTTTCATGATTGATTTGAGATTTTAATACTGCAAAGTTACTTATTTTTCGTGAGATAGAGGTAATAGTTGTAGTATGGAGACATCGCTATATCATCTTTTGCTTTAACCATCTTTGATTCCCTGACATCTCCAGACCTCTTTTCCTGCCAATATAGTAGACATTCTTATCTCGTCGCCATTTAGATTTTCGTCACTGTTAACCGACCAAATTACGTTGACTGTTTCCGGAAGTTCTGACATTAGTTGCTGTAGGCTTGCCATTTCACTCATCGCCAAAGGAGTTGAACGATTTGGATTAAAATATAGATGTATGGAAAGATAATCAACATAGTATAAATCCAAATCGTTAAAAATGGCTCCCAACTTTTCAGTGGCTTCTTTAATATCATTACCTGACGTTGATTTCACCGTGAAGTAGTCGGAATCTCGGAGTATGGTACTCAGGTCATTGAAGTCGAATGATATCATACACGGGGTGACAATGGGCTGCAGGAGAGCCTTTATTATTTCCGGATATTCATTGCGCGACTCACATAACATTATACTGTCGTAACAAGAAGGATCAGCATCCTCTGAAAACCCGAAAGTCAGAACGCCTGCATCATGAAATGTATTGGCTATTCTATTTGCCGTTTCTTCTAAGTCAGTAAAGATTATTATTGCAAGTTTGTCCTCATCGTTGGGAATACATTCATAGGGATCTTCTGCAATTTCAGCAGAAACGCCGTCTAATCCCAGTGACTTGACCTTATTGATAACTTCTTCGATTCCTGTGCCGACACCTATCACTCTGAATGAGGCCGGTAGATTTATGTTCTGAGTATTCATTGTATTTGTATTTTTAATCCCACCAACGTTTCATGTTTTGTCTTAGTACAGTCCACACTAATTGATAAGCTTTTTCCTTGCGTAAGTCATTTTTATGAACGTCAAGAAATTCTTCATCATCTTCAAACTCGGAGGATTTCATGCCGAACCTTGAGCAGTTGCTTGTATTTACGTAAGTATATGTTCCGTAAATGGAATAATCGCCGGTCACTATATTCATAAGCCGACATGCAAGTTCCATACGCTCCACATCCTTTTCCCAACCGACATAGCGTTGTGTAAAACGATAATAACCTATATTAGGGATATTCAGTTAATGGCTTGATTTTTCAAGCTGAAAATGGAGCGTGGTCGCCCTATGGCGGTGCTGTTTTGAT
>VSPN01000098.1 GCA_009775355.1 Muribaculaceae bacterium | reverse complement strand
GACGAAGTCCGCGAAATCCTCGGCATATCCCCCAAGACGTGGCAAAACTACCGCGACCAACGCCTCATCCCCTTCTCGCAGATAGGCCGCAAAATCTACGTCAACCGCGCCGACCTCGATGCCTTCCTCCACCAACACCGCATCTCGCAGAGAAAATAGTAAACACAGTCATGGCAATCGGTTGTGTTTTACGACATAACCGATTGCCATCTCAAAAATTCTTTGTAACTTTGCATGAATAGCAACCATAAAATCTGAATATGGCCGAAACGGTTTAAACCAACAGGCAAAGATGCCGCTAAACCAATCAATTCCAAAACTCCCAAGCAGTCGTTGCAGGCACGGCCAGTCCTCAGATAACTGCCACCGGAGTTTTTTTGTTTTAAGAGACGCACTTAATGGCTAAGAAAGCACAAAATAAGAAAGAAGCTCTCCCGATGGAGGAAGTATTGTGGAAGGCTTGTGATGCTTTGCGCGGGTCAATCGAGCCGAGTGAGTACAAGCATGTCGTCCTCTCACTGATATTCTTGAAATATGCCGGTTTCCATTTTGAAAAACGCCGTCAGGAGATAATCGTCGATGGTCTGGAGGACTTCGTTGACAGTGTTGAGTTCTACGCTGCCAAAAATGTGTTCTATCTGCCAGAGACTTCCCGCTGGTCTTATTTGAAGGAGAACGCCAAGCAGTCCGACATTGCGTCTAAAGTCGACAAAGCTCTATCCGACATTGAGAAGGAGAACAAGCCTTTGCAGGGCGCGCTCCCCAATAACTATTATAGCTCGCTCGGTATAGAGGCTGAAAAGCTCGGTTCGCTCATTGATAAGATCGACGGCTTTGATGATATACTTGCATCGGCCGATGGCAATGACATAATCGGTCGCGTCTATGAATATTTCCTGTCGAAGTTCGCTATCAAAGAGGGAAAAGGCAAGGGAGAGTTCTACACACCAAAGACCATTGTCAATCTCATAGCCGAGATGATTGAGCCATACGAGGGCAAAATTTACGACCCTTGCTGTGGTTCGGGCGGTATGTTTGTGCAGTCAATGAAGTTTGTTGAGAGCCATCACGGAAATCGTCGTATGGTGTCGGTCTATGGTCAGGAGTATACCAAGACCACCTTCAAACTGGCAAAGATGAACCTTGCCATCCGTGGTATTGCTGCCGACCTTGGAGACTATGCAGCCAACACCTTTACCGATGACCGTCATCGCGACCTTAAGGCTGACTTCATCATGGCAAATCCCCCGTTCAATCAGAAGGATTGGCGAGCCGATAATCAGTTGACCGATGATGAGCGCTGGACCGGCTATGATACCCCTCCGACATCCAATGCCAACTATGGCTGGATCCTCAACATGGTGAGCAAGCTGTCAGACAATGGTGTCGCCGGTTTCATTCTCGCAAACGGAGCTCTCTCTGCCGACGGCATTGAGGGCGCAATCCGCCGTAAGATGATTGAAAACGACCTTGTGGAGTCAATTGTGATCTTACCACGAAACCTTTTCTATTCTACTGATATTTCTGTGACCTTATGGATTCTAAACAAGAATAAGAAAGGTCGTGTTGTCAGCCGTAACGGAGAGGAAATCCACTATCGAGACCGTGAAGGTGAGATTCTGTTCATAGACATGCGTCAGATGGGAGAACCGTTCGAGAAGAAATACGTACGTTTCACCGAAGACGATATTCAGAAAGTAGCGCGTACCTATCACAACTGGCAGAGAGAAGGAGCCTCAGAGTCGTATGCTAACGAACCTGAGTTCTGCTATTCCGCATCATTCGATGAAATCAAGGCAAAAGGCTTTTCGCTTGTCCCCTCAAAGTATATCGAGTTTGTCAACCGCGACGAAACCATTGACTACGATACACGCATGAAAGAGCTTCAGGGCGAACTTGCCGACATACTCCGTAAAGAGGCAGAAAGCCGCGCCGCGGTACTGGAAGTTTTCAAATCCCTTGGTTATGCAATCGAATTATAAGCGGTTAGGAGATTACATACGTCAGGTTGATGTCCGCAATCGAGACCTTGCGGTGGACAACTTGCTTGGATTGAGTATTTCCAAGCGGTTTATTCCATCTATAGCCAATACTATTGGTACTGATATGGCGAACTATAAGATTGTACAGCCGCGTCAATTTGGATACGTGCCAGTTACCTCTCGTAATGGCGATAAAATCACTGTTGCTTTGTATGAGGGTGATAACCCATGTATCATATCACAGGCTTACATTGTCTTTGAAGTCACCGACATGGATAAACTACTCCCTGAATATTTGATGATGTGGTTTCGTCGTCCGGAGTTTGACCGGTATGCTCGATTCAAATCGCATGGCTCTGCCCGTGAGGTTTTTGAGTGGGATGAGATGTGTGATGTTATGTTACCGGTGCCGTCGATTGAGGAGCAGCGGAAGATTGTTGCCGAGTATCAGGCTGTGGAGCGACGGATTGAAAACAATCGCCGCCTCATAGCAACTCTTGAATCTGCTGCCCAGACCATCTACCGTAAAATGTTCGTATACAACATTGACCCCGAAAACCTCCCCCAAGGTTGGCGTATGGGAACCCTTAAGGATACTTGTATTATAATTATGGGACAGTCTCCAGAAGGGGAATCTCTAAACCTTGAAGGTCGAGGTGTAATTTTCTATCAAGGTCGAACGGATTTTGGCCTAAGATATCCATCTATAAGAACATATTCTGATAATCCAAAAAAATTTGCGAAGAAAGGAGACGTTCTATTAAGTGTTCGAGCCCCAGTAGGTGATATTAATCTCTCGAATAACGATTGTGCTATCGGACGAGGTATAGCGGCAATCCGCTCAAAACTGTCAGCATCATCATATGCTTTCTATTTGATGTGGTCACTGTATGAAGAAATGTCTAAGTCAAACGATGATGGTACGGTTTTTGGAAGTATAAACAAAGATGCTTTGGAGCAATTATCTATTGTACTTCCTCCAGAGAATGAAATAATAAAATTTGAGAAAGCTATCAATCCGTTAGATCGCCTTATTATAGACCTATGCGGTGAACTTTCTGCATTCAATGTAATACAGTCATTGCTTCTCTCTAAATTGTCAAAACTATAAAATATATGGCAAGAAATAAGAAACAGAAAAAAACTTCCTCGGATGAGACGCTAATATCCATTCCTGTGTATATTTCAGACTTACTTCCGGTTGCCAAAGAACAAGAATCATTATTTCCTTATACCCAGGAAGTAATGATTGAGGATGCAAAGAGCAAAATTGAGACGTTCAATTCTTCCCATAAATATCATTTGATTGAGGACAATCGTTCAACATCACCTATTAAGCATGGTATTTCATCTATTGAAGTTGTAGATCTCAATTTTAATAAAGACAAGTGCTTGCTCCTGCGCGTAGCCGCCTACCAAACAAATCTAATGGATGGTTACTATATGGATTCATCTAATAGCGAAGAACATTCCTTTAATACTAATGATAAAATAGGATACAAGACTTATAATATCATTCTTTATCCAATAATTTATAAAAACGTTTTAAATGGAAAGCATGCTGCATATTGGTATGTATTCCTTTATCTTGATCCGCATAAAGATCTCAGAATCATGTCTAAACTTGCTCGTCATATTATGAGCAAGGTTATTAATTCACCAATTCGGAATGTCAAATCGGAAAAGTTCCTGAATGACATTAGGAGTACACCTGAATTTTCCAAAGTTGAAATTACCCTACACACATATAATAAGGGAGAAGAATATGAGCCTGATTATGTCAAAAGATACCGACATGAAATAAAGATAAGACAACAAAAGAAACTTACATTATACAATGTAAAACCGGAAGATGCAATAAGCGCCCTTGAGGATACATCAAGTGTATGTCAAAATGCAAAAAGGACATTGCGCTTTGAAACTCATGAACAAAGAGTATTCTCATCAGTGCAGGAATTTAGAGATACGCTATCACATACATTTGAAGATAGTTTTAACTATAAAGTCCCTGTGTTACTGAGTGATGTGCCGTCAAAGAAAATCTTTGATATTGATTTCATCAAAGAAAAAATGAAAGGATTATTCACCCGCTATCTTATCCCAGATAATTATGTGGACTGATTTTTTAACCTCTGATACCTTTCATTGTACATACATGTCAGTTCTCCAAGCGCTGACCACAACTCTTATATCCGTCTCTGTGGCAATTTTTACTCTGTCATCCTCTTTTTTAGTAAGCAAAGTGGAAGGGATTGACAAAATAGTAAATGCAATAGAATCTGGTGGTATTTCACTTTCAATACAAAAGAAAAGGAGGGACTTGTATAATTTTGTGTCTAAAATGAAGAGCGTCACTTTTAATGCTCTAATATCATTACCATTAGCTATTTTAGGATTCTTTGCATACGTTTTGTTTTCATTCTGGCGTGTGTCCTATTGGGAACTATTGGCACTCCTCCCTCTTATTGTTTCCCTAATTTTTGTTTCAATTAGCCTAATAAAGCTGATTAAATGGTATCTTAAATTTCATAAACATCATTAACCATGGCAGCATTCAACGAAGCACAACTGGAACTTGCGTTTGTCGAGCTTTTCAAGGCAGAGGATCACGACTATGTTCATGGCGAGAATATCAGCCGTGACTCTCGCGATGTATCGGTGTATAATAGAAACAAATCATAGAATAAAATATGGCATTCCCTATAAATATTGAAGATCTTCTGAATAAACGCAAGGTAGAGTCTAATCGCATAGAGTTCAAGAGTGATTGGAATCCGTCCCGAATATACCGAACTATTTGCGCCTTCGCAAATGATTTCGAGAATCTGGGAGGCGGCTATATTCTTGTGGGTGTAGATCAAGATGAGAATGGTCTGGCAAAGCGTCCTGTCAAGGGTATTGACATAAAGGAGGCTGATAAAATAATGCAGCAAATGGTGGGGTTTGATGCTAAGATTAAACCCGAGTATTCCACACGTGCCGAAATAGTTGAAGTTGACAATACATATATTCTTGCTATTTGGGCTCCGGCGAGAAACAACCGTCCATATAGCGTATGGGAGAATGTGACGGCAAAGAACAAGGGTGAGATAAAGTATTACATACGCAGCAAATCCTCTACTATTGCAGCTACAGGTGATTTGCTTCAGGAGCTTTTCAATATGGCGGATGATACTCCATTTGATGAGCGGGGAAATGCTAAAATAACTATAGATGACATTTCGCCGGTTTTGATATATGAACATCTCAAAAAGACGGGAAGTAAATTGGCTGAAACTTTCGACCCTAATAAAATTCTCGACACCCTTGATGCCATGGAGCTTCTAACTGGTCCAACGGAGGACCGAATGATAAAGAATGTTGCGGCAATGATGTTTTGCGAGCATCCGGATAAGTTTTTTCCTGTCACACGAGTTGATATTGTATTATTCCCTGAAGGGAGTGAAGATAACCCGGATGTCATGATAGAGGCTCCAAGCATATCCGGTCCTGTGCCATTTATGATTAGGGAGACTCTTTCATATCTTAAAACCAACATCATTAAGCAACGAATAACAAAACCCTCTGATTCTGAAATTTCTGATAAGGTTTTTAACTATCCCTATCAGTCGTTTGAAGAATCCGTGGTAAATGCGTTGTATCACCGAAATTATCAGGAGCGAGAGCCGGTGGAAATCACGATAGAACCGGATAAAGTTGAAATCCTGAGCCATTCCGGGCCAGATAGGTCGATAAGCGACAAAATGATACAAGAAGCGAGACGATTGAAAACGAGAAAATATCGCAACCGGCGCTTGGGAGATTTTCTTAAGGAACTAAATCTTTCTGAAGGACACGCTACAGGGATACCTACCATTCAAAAGCATTTGGCCGCAAATGGTTCAAGGCCTGCTACCATCGGTACTGACGATGACCGCAGTTATTTTCTTATGACCATTCCTTGCCGAGATGATTTTACAGGGATGGTGCAAAGTGGAGAATCAAATATCAACTTTGAACTTTCTGATGAACTTAGACAAATACTTGGACAATCAATTGTTCAAGTTAATGATGCTGTAAATCAGTGTATTATCTCTGGCAAGAATCGACTTGGACAAATACTTGGACAAATGTTTGTCCAAGTATGGAAGAGGACTCGGGACAAAGATATGATACCAAGGCTGGTAATGGATACAATTGACTTGCTATGTCTATTAAAAGAGTCAGAAATGACAGCCAATGCCATTGCTCATAGCCTTGATATAGGCAACACTAAAGATCTTAAACGTAAAATATTATTCCCGTTAATTGACAATGGTTACATTTCAATGACCAATCCTGATAAACCGACGAGTGCCAAGCAGGCATATCGCCTTACTCAACTGGGATATAAACTTTTCAACTCGTAGTCGCTATGGCAGCATTCAACGAAGCACAATTGGAGCAGGTGTTTGTCGAGCTCTTCAAGGGAGAGGGCTACGACTATGTTCATGGCGATAATATCAGCCGTGACACTCGTGATGTTATTCTCTATGATGACTTGCGGACTTTCCTTAGGAAGCATCATAAGGAGCAGGGCATTACAGAAGATGAGATAAACCGTGCTATTGCCAAGATTGAAACTACCGATGGTGGTGGAGTTTATGCAGAGAATGTTGAGGCACTGCGCATGATTCAGCGTGGATTCCCTCTGCGCCGTACTGACCCGAAGTTGCCTGACCTATATATCAATCTCGTAAATTATGATGAGTTCAAACTTGATGAGCAAACCAGGGGTACCAAAAACATCTTCAAGTTCGTCAACCAATTTGCCATTGATGGAGAGCATCATCGCATTCCTGATGGTATAGTCTTTGTCAACGGTTTGCCTATTGTTGTCTTGGAGTTTAAGAACGCCATCAAGCAGAATACGACTATTGAGAATGCCTATAAGCAGCTTACCCGCCGCTATCGTCGTGATATTCCCAAACTGTTCCGCTATAACGCATTCGTTGTCATAAGCGATGGAGTAAACAATAAGATGGGATCGCTTTTTGCTCCATACGAATATTTCTATGGCTGGAACAAAGCGGAAGCCACAGATTCTGTGCTTGAAGGGGCTTTCGATTCAATGTTTACCATGATGCATGGCCTGTTCCGCAAGGAAAGGCTGATTGATGTAGTGCATAACTTCATCTTCCTGCCAGACACTCCGAAAGATGAGGATAAGATCGTGTGTCGCTACCCACAGTATTTTGCCACCACAGCATTGTATAACAATATCCTCCGTCACTCACGTCTGAATCCAGATGGAGACGGCAAAGGCGGTACATATTTCGGAGCTACCGGTTGCGGCAAGTCTTACACAATGCTCTTCCTGGCACAGCAGCTTATGCGTTCCAAGAAGCTAAGTAGTCCGACTATCGTACTTATAACAGACCGCACTGACCTTGACGACCAGTTGTCCAAAACATTTCTCAATGCCACTAAATATATCGGCGACAAGACCATAGCTCAGGCAAATAGTCGCGAAGCACTTGGAGAGCTATTGCGAGGACGTGCTGCCGGAGGAGTCTTCCTCACGACTATCCAGAAGTTTGAGGAAGGGACTGGGCTGTTGAGCGATCGTGCCAACATAATCTGTATTTCCGATGAAGCCCACCGTTCACAGGCAGGGCTTGGAATGAAGACGAAGATTACCGAGAAGGGAGTGACCCACAAGTATGGCTTCGCCAAATACTTGCGAGACTCGTTGCCTAATGCCACATACGTCGGCTTTACAGGTACCCCGCTCGATAACACCCTCGATGTATTCGGCCCGATAGTAGACCGGTATACAATGACTGAGGCGGTAGCTGACGAAATTACCCGCAAGATTGTCTATGAGGGTCGAGCTGCCAAAGTGATGATTGATTCCGCAAAAGTCAAGGAGATTGAGAAATACTACTCGGAGTGTAAGGACGAAGGAGCCAGTGAGTATCAGATAGAGGAAAGCAAGAAGCGAATGACCCGCATAGATGTAATCCTCAACGACCCGGAGCTTTTGGGCAATATCGCCAAGGATATTGTTGAGCATTACGAGCGCAGGGTAGAAGAAGCTTCTACAGTGCTCGGAAAGGCTATGATTGTGTGCAGCAACCGCAGCATAGCATGGAATCTCTATCAGGCAATCATACGCATTCGTCCGGAATGGGAAGAGGTAAAGGAATGTGTGGCCGGAGAAACGCTTACGGACAAAGAGCGTGAGCAGATAAAGCCAATGCCACGCATGGCTATGGTCATCACACGCAACAAGGATGAGGATAGCGAAGAACTATATAACCACCTTGGTAACGATGAATACCGCAAAACTCTTGACAAGCAGTTCAAGGAAGAGAAAAGCAATTTCAAGATTGCTATTGTCGTGGACATGTGGATAACCGGCTTCGACGTTCCGAGCCTTGACACAATGTATTGTTTCAAACCGCTCCAGATGCACACCTTGATTCAGACCATATCGCGAGTGAACCGTGTATATCCCGGCAAAGAGAGAGGTCTTGTTGTGGATTATCTCGGAATCAAACGGCAGATGAACGAGGCTTTGCACCAGTATGGTGGCAACGGAGATGTTGACGGTCCCGATCTTGAAACCATAGAGGAGGCAGTAAAGGTTGTCAAAGATGAGCTTGATATCATTCGCCGCATGTTCAACAGATTTGACTGGTCGATTTACTTTACCGGCACTCCACTGCAGCAGCTTGATGTGCTGAATAAGGCAGCGGAATATGTCCAGAAGACAAAGGCGGAGGAGACACGCTTTATGCGTCATGTCAAGAAGATGAAAGGCGCATACGATATCTGCTGCAATTCCGACCGATTGAGCGATACTGAAATCAATGACATTCATTTCTTCCTTGCCATACGAAGCATTATCTCTAAGCTTACCAAGGGCAATGCTCCGGATGCTGTCAGGATGAACAAGCGTGTTGCAGAGATGTTGAAAGATGCTCTCGTATCTGACACAGTGAAAGAGATTGCTAAGATTGGTGTTGCCTCGGATGAAGAGATTGATTTGCTGTCGTCGGACTATATGAAGCGCATCAATCAGATACCTTACAAGAATACAAAGGTCAAACTGATGGAGCAGCTTCTCAAACAGGTTATTGAGTCACTGCGCAAAGTGAACAAGCAGAAAGGAGTTGACTTCACAAAGCGCCTTGAAGATATCGTAAAGAAGTATAACGACCGCTCCGATGATGCTGCGCTTGCCAACGACGTTATTGATGATGTTGTCGGCGAGATGGTGAGACTGATGGAGGAAGTAGTCGGAGAACGTAGTTCTGGTGATGCCATCGGACTCTCACTGGCCGAAAAAGCTTTCTTTGATATCCTGAAAGCTGTTGCTGTGAAATATGACTTTGTCGAGAACTTCCCCGATGAAAAGCTGACCGAGCTCGCCAAAGCAATCAAGACAATGGTTGAGGAGCAAAGCGACGTAGAGGATTGGCTTAACCGCGCAGACCTGCGTGCAACGCTGAAGATGAATGTCATAGTTCTCCTTGCCCGCGCAGGCTATCCGCCCAAAATACGAGATGAAGTCTACAAGGAAATTCTCGAGCAGGCGGAAAACTTCAAGCGTCATTCTTCGCCGCATCCATACTCAACATTTTCAGATGACTCAATCTCAATAGCCGCAGAACCATAAAATCATAATACCATGGGAAAGAAACTTTTGATTTTAGGTAATGGATTCGACCTTGCCTTTGGATTTTGGACTTCGTATGCAAATTTTGTAAATGTTCGAGCTGGTAAAGACTATAGCTTTTGGCCGTTTAATGAACCGCCGAGTGGCAAATATCTAACTGAATCACTCCATCACCATTTCTACAATTTTGTTCAAGCTCATAAAGATGAGTTAGGGAGAATTCGATGGATTGACATTGAAGGAGAATTATGGAACTATGTAAATTCTAAAAAGGGCATACAGATTAATACAGGACTTGTGCAAGAGGATGAACGTAGCTATAATTCTCTTGTCTATCAACTTCAAACCTATCTGTCCGCTGTTTATCCTCATAGGCGTAATCACGACATTGACATTACGATACCTACTGAAATCCTTAAGGTTATAAGGGGAAACGGAGGTTTTAACCTCATCTACACATTCAACTATACCAATCCAACTTATATTTTTAGCAAATTTGCAGGTTATTCAGAAAATGAGATGCCCCAAATTAAATATATGCATGGTTCGCTAAATGATAAAAATATAGTGTTAGGTTTTAATGAAGATCTAAATCTTCCGCAAGAATATGATTTCATGTTCAAATGCGATAAGATTGAACCGCACAATTTGGCAAATGATTTGCTTGATGCAGATGATATAATTGTTTATGGATTATCTTTTGGCCAAATTGACGGCATATACTTTAAGCCATTTTTAGAGCAATTAAGTTCTGTAATCACAGCTAAACGGAAACCTCGTTTCTCAATAATCACGTATGATGAAAATTCTGTCAAATCAATTCAACGAAATCTCAGGGCGATGGGGTTGTCAAGAGAAAAAATAAATAACGGTCTTGAATTCAGAATTATCCCAGTTCATGAAATTGAATGGGATGCAACTGCCCGAAATAATTATAATTCATTCCTTGAGAATCTAAAACCTATGCCATCAATAATTGTCGGACGTAACCCACGTAATAAATGGGAATGGTAAAAGCAAAATCGATGGGTTGTTTAATTGTGAATAATGAGTAAGAAGTCGATACGGTTTTTCAATGACCGCGAGGTGAGAGCGGTCTGGGATGACGAGAATAGCTGCTGGTGGTTTTCGGCTACTGATGTGGTGCGGGCTATCAATGATGAGCCGGACTATACGAAGGCCGGAAACTATTGGCGTTGGCTTAAACGTAGGTTAGGGCATGGTGTTCAACTCGTGAGTCCCACTCCCGGGTTCAAATTCAACAATCAACGAATATAATATACAAATGGATACAAACAACGACATATACCGCCGGATTCATTTCGCTGTAATGGCGATTGAGAGCGGTGCACGTAAACTGGGTATCTCCGGAAAGGAGATGCACGACCGATTGAGTAAACAAGACTTAATCCACAACAGGCTTATAAAAAGGTATGAGGAACTTCATACGCAAAGTCTCGATTGGGTTGCCGATGACATTAGCGAGACACTTCTAAACTGGGAGGCCGGATTATGATAACACTTTATCACGGTTCATACATAGCTGTGCCATCGCCATTGGTTGGATTGGGCAGAAAGAAAGTAGACTTCGGACAGGGTTTCTACCTCACCAATCTGCATAATCAAGCAAAAGCGTGGGCTGAAACAATAGCGGAAAGAAAAGGCAGAAACACCAAGCCTATTGTATCGGCATATACGTTGGATTACTCATCGGTAAAAAACGGTGGTTTTCGTGTCAAGGTATTTGACTCATACAATCTCGAATGGCTTGAGTATGTGATTGACTGTCGGCGTGGAGGTGAGATGCAGAAACAGTATGATATAGTAGAGGGTGGTGTGGCAAACGATAACGTAATCGACACAGTTGAGGACTACGAAAACGGAATTATCACGGCTGAACAGGCACTTGGTCAGTTGCGTTATAAGAGAATAAATCATCAGATCTGCATACTCAATCAGGAGATAATAGACAAGTTTTTGACATTCAAAAATTCGGAGGTTGTGCCGGAATAAATGGATATAACGGATGAGAGACAATGTACTATGGCGTAAGCAAAGCCGAATAATAATGCTCTTGGCTGATGCTCTGAAAATATCGCCGGAGCGCGCTCTTGACCTTTATTACAGCACAAAGGTATATGAGCAGATGACAGACCCGAAATATGGTCTGCAGCTCATGAGCGACGATTATATCCTTGAAGAATTGATAGCGGAACTGAGAGAGACGCAATGACGAGAGAAATTTCAGTCCGTGAGCCAGACTCACGGACTGAGAAATCAGGCTACTCCCTAATGTCGTCTACGCGTATCGGCGGCCAAAAGTTACGCGGAACTTTCAGCTCGCCGTAGGCAATATTTAAATTTTGCCTGTATAAAATAAAAGAAGCGACTTAACTTGGTGATTTACACTTTGTTAAGCCGCTTTTGTGGTGCCCAGAACAGAACTAATGTGATTACTTCCTATTACATTGAAATACCGCTTATATTACACTGATATAGTGTATTATACAAATGGTGCTTTTTCTTTCATGGAGTTT
>VSPN01000097.1 GCA_009775355.1 Muribaculaceae bacterium | reverse complement strand
AAACAGCACCGCCATAGGGCGACCACGCTCCATTTTCAGCTTGATAAATCAAGCCATTAACTGAATATCCCTATATATTCTCGTGATAGTATTCCACAGTTTTGGAATCTACGGTCATCCATTGTGAGATCTGCCGAGCTCCGTCGGCATCTATCCGGATAAGCAACAGTATGGCTATCCATATCGCGTATCTGAAATTCATAATGTCAATGCTTTATATGTTTAACAGTTCTAATCTCCCCATCTTCGGTATATTGTATTACGACCGGAGTCCCTGCAGGCATCTCCTGACATGAAGAAATGTCATTGCCGCTCCATATCAGCGTTCCGGATATGTCGTATATCTTATACTTGTGTTGTGTCCCGCTTAAGACTGCCGAACGGAATCCATTTTCAGGGAGTCGGGACTCATGTCGCCTGCCAATAACTTTTTCCGGAGAAAGTGGGTAGTGTTGAGTGGCGTCGGGGGTTATTTCGACTATATAGTCAGATGTCCCCAAGCAGTTCACCGCAGTGAGTATAATCCATGCATACCCCTCTGAGAACAACGAGGGTGTCGAACATTCAATAGTCGGGTATTCATGCACGGTCTGTACTCTTGCCGTCTGGCTGAATTCCTCAACACATTCCATTTTTATGTATTCTGCTCCGAACGTCTTAACCTTCAGATCCACAGCATATCGGCTGCCGCTTATCCATCTGATTCCTTTAACTGTCACGCTTTCGACACTCGGGTTAACCAATATGTTCAAGACATAAGGATCTGTTTTGAATGTCACTCCGTTAATATCGAAACAGTATTCAAGTCTGGCTTCGATCACTCCGTTTACATCAGCGTAATAACTGTCATAATCTGTTATGGGAGGAATGATACATGTCCCGTCGTTGTCCTTATAATAAACAGTACGGCAGTCTCTGGAGTCTTTTAAAGGAAGAGTCAGTCTCCATGTCCCGCCTTTAACTTCAGCTTTTGTAACGGTATCTCTTGATAAAGAGTCATAATTGTACTTCACAACCATAAATGAGTGCGATGCCAAAGGATCGACAAAAGAGTTTTTTGTAGAATCCGTGCATATGATACCGATATTTTCTCTGCGTTTTGTTGACCACCCCATCTTTGTCAGAATATCAATAACTGCATTGTCGACCTGCAGTACATGATCCCCAAGTGTGATGTCTGCTGACATCATTCCGGTCTTCATCGCCGTAAAAGGAAGATTCGATTGAGAATAGGGTGGATCTGCGAGTTGATATAAATCAATCGTATCACCCACAAAGAACTTAACTCCAGGTGTTGTTATAAAGTCAACTAATTTAGGGTTCGACCGGTTTGGATAACATGCAATATCGCGGAGATGTTTTTTGTCCGACCGAACAACCAATGAATCAAATGGTGTATGATATTTGAAAGAAGTTGGATATCTGTAATCATCAGGCTCTTGATAAAGAGATATTGGAGATCCGAATCCAAAAATACGGCACATTGCCCTTGTCAATCCATATGAAAGGTTCTTCTTGGATGAGTCTATATTGTCTCCGGTATAAGAATCCCAGCTCACGTCGCTGTTGATTGTTATGCATCCGGCATATTTGTCTTCACTTGGATCTTTTGATGAGGTTTTATCTGACGAAACTACATTGTTGTTCTGTGTCCGAGCAAGATATAGGGCGTAAGGACAGCATGAAGTCGATGTCTGGCAGTGCTTTACCGACGTCTTTATATCGCAATCCTGTGACTCGAATTTTATCTCTATCTCGCAATCGACATTATTCTGGATAATCGAGCTCCACACGGATTTAACTTTTTCTGCACACTCAAGAACATAGTCTGGCAAGCTGTCGTTCCCGAATACCCTGATCTTGGCGGCTTTTGAAGACAGGCGCTTTTCCAATGGCAACATCGGTACGGATACGGCAGTTGACGGTGTAAGACGCGGCATAAAATTGTCTTCGTATGTCACGGTTATTGTCTTTTCAGGAGAAAGCACTTCATCCCATACGGCGAATTGTGCCATCATGTATGAGAAAATGATGGCAATCCCGGTGAATAGTAAAAGAATTCTTCTCATGAAGTTGTTCAAACTTATTTCAAGATGTTAATAATACAGTAAAATAATAAAAATACAGCGCATTCAGCAAAGGGC
>VSPN01000096.1 GCA_009775355.1 Muribaculaceae bacterium | reverse complement strand
ACCCATGATTCTTTTTGTCGACAAAGATACAACTCTCTTTCGGAGTTCGTCAATACGCTATCGCGGATGGTTGTACGAATATATCACACCAGACGTCCACATCTTTCGCTTGGAATGCTGACCCCCGAACAGGTACACAACGGAGAAATGCCCGGCAGAAAACTTTGGAAGAAATACTATCTTAAAGATGGTGCATAAGTCAAGAAATTTTAGTACATTTGCATACCCCAAACCCCGATGGGACTGATGGTGATTGCACTGCAAGTCTCATCGCAGCCACCGGGGGCATCGACCCCCCGGTGGCTGCACCCCAAACCCCTCCGGGAACCTCCGGCTCATACCTGCATGTCTCAAAGTCCCTCCGGACTTTGAACACATATTAACAATTAACAATACAAATCCCAGTCAAGATTTTTCAGGACGGGACACATTATTTCGGCTGTTTAGGTCAAAAAATCGGAAACTGTGTCGGACATACGCTTTAACATACTGTTTACGGAGTCTTAAAATGTCGCCTATTTTCCGAGTTTTGTCTGAGTTATGTCGAATTAACTATTTGAATAACAAATGATTGAAAGCGTATTTGGCACTATTTTGGCACTAAACGGGTATTGCAAAATCTTAGTGCCACGTTAGTGCCAAAACTATGTCTGGAGAGGTCTGATTTCAGTCTTATTTCCGTCCTGAACCGGAAAGGATTAGACATTAAAAAACCTCAGAACTGCTTGACAGTCTGAGGTTTGTCTGATACTTTCCGATTTTGGTCGGGTATCGCAAGTGGAGCTGGAGGAACTTGAACCTTACACTCCAAATGCAGTTATTTCAATCAGTTACGCTCGCTCATTTTTCTTGTGTAACGAGTATGTAACGAATCATTCCATTCATTTTCCGACGGCTCTCTCGCCGTGGCCGCAAGGCTGGATTGCGAATGCAAATATACTAAATTTCAGCCGCCTCCGCAAGTCCGAGGGTTCGATTTAGTGTTTTTTAAGCCGGATTGTTAAATCGTTTTTTCTGTCATTCGGCTTCAATCAGCACAGCACTTTCCGAACTATTCTGATTAACGAATCCATTGATTGCGCCACATCTTCCGGTTTTGGCAATTCGCCGAAAGACAATGCTCCGACCTCCGACTGATATACCGGGGCGATTCGTTTCCACATCTCAGAGAAGGAGGTGAGCAACGGGGATAGCGCGATGTCTGAAGTTTTCCATAACGGAGGCCGGTCAAATTCAGCCTTGTCGTGAGCTACGAGATCTCGAAGTTCATCGGGAAATGAAGAATCGAGATATTGACGACATTCATTGTCCTTCATCAAAAAGTGAAGGTCGTAGAAATGGCGTACTTTGGAGGTGAGTCCTGCTACCGAATCTGCCTCAAACGAAAAACGGAGCAGCGAAACGACCTTCTCGCACATTGTCCTGCGCTTGTCAAGCACATTCAACTCAAACGGAGCCATATCCAAATGCGCTATCAAGTCATCAAGTTGTCGCTTTTCCATCATCTCGGTGATGAATGGTTTCACTGATTGTCTGACGAATGGATAGGGATTGCCATAAGTGTTGATCTCGACAATAACATGGTTGCCGAGAAAGTCAAGCGATGAGTCAGTACTGTCTATTACCGAAGGATAGGAGTGATATGTTTTTCTGAACCGACTGTTCTTGATTGACCTCCCGAAATCCTCTGTCTCTTCCAGATCTATCGTGGTATCCCTGCCAAGGTGAAGCACGAGTTTCTTCTGCTGATTATTGCTCAGGCCCTCTCCGATTATGGCCAGATCGACATCTGAGGAGAAACGCTGTATGATGCCATATCCTTTAGTGAGCGATGTCCCTCCCTTCCACACAGTCCTTTCTGCCTGTGGTATTCGTGAAAGCCGTTGCAGAATCTGACATATCCAGTAATCTTTCTCAACAAACTTTTGAGGGATTCCGAGTTCGGCGGCAGTGATTCTTATGGCGTCAGCCAACTGCTCTTTATCTTCGTGAAGTTTCATTTTATATGCCATTTAAGTGAGTTGGGCAAATGCTCCGGTAGTCCCGGATAATCGTATGAAGTCAATGGATTGAGGGTCTCATACAGCTGAGAGGATGGAGATTCATACCCTATAATTTCAAACATAGCTCCTAATAAAGCGCGAAGCCTTGCCGGATACTTCATGGCAAGTTCAGTCATTTTCTCAATCTCGTCGGGTCTTAACCGCTTTATGATTTCAGTCAGTCTATCAACGGATGCCACTATCGTTGTGTCCGGGATTTTGCGAATATTGTTGATTGCATCAAGAATGATGAGATACTTGATATTGTCCACGGTTATTTCATTTGGCTGCTTTATGAACCGGACAGAATACTCTCCTCTGGTAAGATTTCTCTTGACACCATTGGTGCCTATTTGAATTATTCCTGAAATCTGTGAGGTAAGCCCCATCTGATTCCATCGGGTATATCCCGTAATATAGCCTGTCGGAATATCACCATCCCAAAGCAAATCCTTTACGATCTCTTCTTGGCTTGGCATTACTTCTCCGAATATTGTGATTTTCGGACGATAGAACCGCCCTTTCCCTGCTTTTCGCAGGGAACCCTCGTTGACCATCCTTCCGAGTTTGACCCGGATATTATCCCACGAGTACGTTGGCAGATTCAAATCGCCGATAGTGAATATCGTCTCTTCGGGAAACGACAGCACGCTACGTTCTATTTGCTTGGATTCAACCATCTTCATGTAATTTCAACTGCAAAGGTAGTGATTTTGTTCGGTTTTTGCACGCAAAAACCGAACAAAATTCAATAGGCGCGACTTGTTTTTGCTATTGAGAGCTATAGGAGTCGAAGGACACCCCGGATTTCTCGCCATATCAACCTGATGAAAGAAGTCAAGCCGCTAAATGTTCGGTTTTGTGTACAGAAAACCGAACATATTCGCCAGTATCTCGTCTGAGATTCAGCTTAGTAGTAAACGTCAAGCTCTTTTGATATTACGATATTGTATTTGGCATTCTTTACACCACCTTTTGAAAAACTTCTCGTGCCGGAGCCGAGAGAGATCTTTGAGAGGTCAATATTGTCGAACCACCCATATTTGGTTTTCTCGGCCATATATAGGAAAAGCCGCCTCACTTTCACAGAAGTACATCTTTCCAACAGCCTCTGAACCAATTCAGGTCTTAGCGTTGTGAGCATCTCCATAAGATAATACACGTCCATCAGATCATAGTGGGAATTCGTCAGCAACAGGCATTCCATTATAGCTCTTTCCGGAGACGATATATTCAGAACCAGATTTCCATATTCAATCTGCTCGATGCCAATATCACCGAACACTTTCGTCGAGACCTCGACAAGCGTCATGTCAAGATCAACCGCACTTATCCATTTCGGCAGTCGTGGGCGTATGGGGGAAAATACAATGGCTTTAGACTTGCCCATAGGAACATAGTGGGAAAAACCTCTTAATTCCAATGCTGATGAAGCCCCGATGTGATAAGTCAGATTGCCCTGCCTCTGGTAAGAGGCGAGTATGCCGTATAGGGTTGGATTATCTCCGACAAAGCAATAAACCCCGGTTGATATACGGCGTAGCCATCCCGATTTTGTGTAATCGGAAATTTCACTTCTGCTGATTCCGGACTTTTCAAGCCACGAGGTCAGCATTATACCATCGGAAGGTATCTGTTGGCGTATCTGATTTATTTTAGTTCCCATTAGGCAGTGTTTTTCATTGCAAATTTAGCACTAAAATAAATATACCCCAAATATATTACCTAAATTATCCTTATGTAATGCGGAGGCCGGCAAGAGGTTGAGCGGACTGACGCGTTTGCGGCGTGATGCCGTCATAAGGTGACGGTGGACGAGTCGCTGACACCTTACGACCGCATCCGCCTATTGGCAACGGCGGAACACCGAGAACCGGCAACGCCTCCGAGGTCTGCATCGGGGACGCTGCCTCACCTCAGAGACTTCATGCCGTTCCTCCGTGTTCTTTATCGCCGTTGCCTGATAAGGATTTTTACCGTCCGCTCAACCACATGCCGTCCTGAAACTGCGCCACTCGGCATAGACTGTGGCCGTCATCCTTCCTGCGTTGTTTGACAACCACAGACTATGCAGGTCATGTCGCTCTGCACCATTTTACTGTCAATTAGTGAAAAATTTATTTTCAGTGGGGAATTTATTTTCATACATGATTATGCGACTGCCCGTTTTCACCGTCCCGGAGTCGTGGCTCCTGTTAATTGTCCAATCAGCCAGCGATTTCACTTGCTTGCCATAGCTTAACGTGTGGCGACGGGGATATTCTTTTGGCTTTGGAATGAAAAATCTCCAGACACAAAATGGTATTTGCCTCCGCAGGCTCCGGCGAATACTTCATTTTGCACTCGTATTTTTAATCCCAAGGCCGAACATCCCCTCTGTCCCGCCACACGCCTTTTGGGTGTCAAGCAAGCAAAACCGATGGTGATATACAAATAAAAAAACGTCGCAACGATGAAAACGAACAGCCACATAAATAGTCAAGGCAAAGCTTCAAGCCTCAGGTTCAACCAAATAAAAAGAGTAATCCTTTGGTTGGCAGGGATAATCGGAGCAATAATAGGTCTGACCCTGTGGGCGTTCCTCCGACCGATATTCAGAGGTGTTGGATGGGTAATATCAATCATCAGCGCACTTGTGATAATCTATTGGATATTAACTTTCTAAAGACATACGACTATGAAATCATCTGAAAATTTTATCGAGGCTATCCGTCAGTATCTTGACAGCCGTGCAGAGAGCGACAATCTTTTCGCTATCCGCTATGCAGACCCCTCCAAGTCCCTTTCGGAGTGCTGCCAGTATATACTCAACGAAGTCAAGCGTCAAGGTGTGTCGGTTCTGACCAACGATGAGGTGTATTCTCTTGCCACTCACTATTGGGATGGAGACTGCACCGCAGAGGAAATCGGCAAGCCCATCAACTGCAAGGTGGTAATCTCCAAAGACCAACTGACAGAGGAGGACAAAGCCGAACTCAAACAGCAGGCTATGGAGCAGTTCAAGCAGGAACAACTCCGAGAACTCCGCAGTCAGTCAAAGCCGAAGGCTCAGCCTAAGCCGACTTCCACCGCTCCCAAAGCTGGAGCAGAGATAGACACCGCCCCAAACTTATTCGATAATCTCTAAAAACCACAAAGACTATGAAACCTCGCAATCTCAAAGAAAAACATATAGTGGAACTGAGTGGGCGACTTCGCTCGCTCACCACTCCCCAAATGAATTGGGCACTCAATTCGACCATCGACCATTACGGTTATCGGCTCAAATCCGGAATGTGTACCTGTATGAAATGCGGTCACGAGTGGTTGGAAACACGGAACGAAATGTGCCTATGCCCCGAATGTGGCACTCGGATTGAAATCAAGGACACCAAAGAGCGTGTTATCCGTGACAAGTCCTATTTCAACGTAATCACCACTATGGAGGACTATCAGGTAGTGAGAATGTTCCTGATGATAGTCGAGATGCGCAAGGGAATGAAGGCTAACCCCGCCTATCTTGAAATCGGCAGTTATTGGATTGACAGCAATGGCAAGACTACCGTGGTAGGTTTGCAGAGGACATTGGGTCACTACATCGACTGTTTCGCCTTCGGTTCTCCGTTGGAGATAAGGCGTGATAATGATGCCTTCCAGCGCATATCCGATGAATGGGTCTATCCTCGCATCAAGGTAACTGACACCATCAAGCGCAATGGCTTCAAGGGCAGTTGCCACCATATCCACCCCGTGACGATGTTCCAAGAGTTGTTGACCAATCCGAAAGCCGAGACACTGATGAAAGCCAACGAGATAGAATTGCTTCGATACCTATGCGCAAGACCAACCTACAAGGTGGACATCGACACCTATTGGAACACAATTAAGGTAGTCAACCGCAACGGCTACAAGGTCAAGGACTCGCAGATGTGGATGGACTACATCAAGATGTTGGAACGTTGTGGCAAGGACATCCAATCCCCAAGATATATCTGCCCCGCCAATCTCAAAGAGGAACACGACCGCTATATGCGGAAGGTTCATATTCTTGAAGACAAGAAGAAAAGAGCCGAGGACATCCGCAAGGCGCAGGAGCGCGAGGCAAGTTTCAAGGAGCAGAAAGAGAAATTCTTCGGCATCCGCATCAATGACGGAGAGATTGAGGTCAAGGTATTGGAAAGCGTTGAGGAATACCGGCAGGAAGCAGAAAGTCAGCACATCTGTCTGTTCAGCGCAGCCTACGACCAGCGTGAGGACAGCCTTATCTTCTCGGCGAGGATAGACGGCAGGATAATCGAGAC
>VSPN01000095.1 GCA_009775355.1 Muribaculaceae bacterium | reverse complement strand
CCCATGATTCTTTTTGTCGACAAAGATACAACTCTCTTTCCGAGTTCGTCAATACGCTATCGCGGATGGTTGTACCAAGCGACTACCGAGATTGACCGCCACGCAAAAGGCATACGCTTTCCGCCATTGCTTCAAGCACTACGCAATCAAGAGGGCGGACGGCACGAACATCTGTACCGAGTGCGGACATTCGTGGAAGAGCGACCACGACCTTGCGGACACCCTTTGCGGATGCACCTGCCCCCATTGCGGTATGCAGTTGGAAGCGTTGCGCACCCGAAAGAGTGTTTTCAGCGAGAACGAGTACTTCTCCATCGTCACGACCAGCAAGCAGTACCAAGTGATACGCTTCTTCTTCGTCAAGTCCCGATACAAGGCAGGGCAAGCAGCCGAGTATTCCATTTATGAAGTGGTGCAGAGGTGGATTTCACCCGATGGAAAGACAACGACCGTTGCCCGACTTCGTGGTATGTCAATGTTGTATTACGACCAATGGTCTGAATACAGCGACATGGAGGTGCGCAAGAACAACAGGCTTCACGCATACGATATAGCACCTATGTGTACCTATCCCCGACAGCGTTTCATCCCCGAACTGAAACGCAACGGCTTCAACGGGGACTACCACAACACACTGCCGTATGACCTTTTCACGGCTATCCTTTCCGACAGCCGAGCCGAAACACTCTTGAAGGCAGGGCAATACGCCATGTTGCGCCACTATATCCGCAGTTCCTTTGACATGGGACGGTATTGGGCATCCGTCAAGATTTGCATCCGCAACGGTTACACCATTTCGGACGGCTCCGTATGGTGCGACACCATAGACCTCCTGCGGCATTTCGGCAAGGACACGAACAGCCCGAAGTACATTTGCCCCTCCGACCTCAAAGCGGAACACGACAAGTTGGTGGCAAAGCGTAACCTGCAAAGGGAGCGTGAGCGGACGGAACAGCAACGGCAAAAGGCGATTGAGGACGAGAAGAACTATCTGAAAGCCAAAGGCATCTTCTTCGGACTTGTGTTCTCCGACAGCCTTATCTGTATTAAGGTCATAGAAAGCGTGGAGGAAATGGCGGAAGAAGGGCGGATGATGCACCATTGTGTGGGCGGTTATCACAACAAGGCAAACTCCCTTATCCTATCCGCTACCATTGACGGCAAGCGGATTGAAACGATAGAAGTCAGTTTGAAAACGCTGAAAGTGGTACAGAGCAGAGGAGTATGCAATTCCAATACCGAGTACCACGACCGCATCATCCGACTTGTGGAGGACAATGCCGGACTTATCCGTCAGCGGATGAACGCAGCATAACATCAACCTATAAAACAGAATAATATGGAAGTAAGATTTGAAAACATGGTTTGTTTGTGGGACGATAAAATCCCCACGATGTTCCTTGAGTTTATGAACCTCCTCACTTTTTGTCAGAGTGAGGAGCAGTTAAGGGCAAGCGTAAAGGACTTTGCCGAGAAGCACGAACTTGACAAGTTCTTCCTTTACGGCTTCGGCTCACACCATTTCTATATGCACCAACGCTACACAAGCAATCCCGAAATGGTGATGCAGAACAGAGTTTTGTCAGTACATTTCTAACCATCTAAAAACAACGATTATGAGTACACGGATGACCATCAACGGAGTAAGCACCTGCACGGAAGCAGGTATGGAGAAGTACGAGAATTTCCAAATGGGTATCGGCAGACGCAGGCGGACGCTTGTGCAATACGACTACCGCCACCCCATAGACGGAGAATTGTTCTCTTGTGTCAAACCCACTTTGGACGAGTGCCAACCGCCTTGACATCATCTATGATGCAGGGGCAGACCTCTACAATATGCGCTTCTACCGCAGGACGTTCAGTAAAAAGACATTCGAGTGCAAGACGAAGGACATCGAAACGCACGAGGGGATATATTGCGATATGCTGGAGGAAATGTTCACGATGGTGACGGGGCTTTACACCCGTTTTTGAGAGGTGGGCGGCGAAAGCCGCCTACTTTCTTTCATGAGCATGATGGCGGACAAAGAAAGTAGCAAAGAAACCGTTGTTTTCTCGCTCAATAGCGATTTTTTGTGTACCTTTGTATTCACGTTGAAAGATTGAACGTAGGAGTATGTTTAATATCTGTTCATTTCTTCGGGTGTCTGCCGCCCTCTTTTTACCAGTTCGCGGTTGGATGTATTAGCACGTTTAATTTCATTAAATCTCTGAAGGATATGACTACATTAGGTAACTTTATTGTATGGTGGGCATTTGGCGTACTGGGCGGTTTGCACTGCAAGAAAAGAATGTACGGTGAGAGCATACTCTGAAATCAATAGTTTCGCCATGAGGGTTCGACTCCCTCTCCGTCCACAAATTAAAAGAAAGAGGATAAATCTATACTGAATAGAAATATCCTCTTTCTTTTTTATTTAATATACAGCAGCGCAAACTCCGCCTTTCTCCGTTTGAGCAGCATGGCGTGCCGTTTTCCCTTGTAGTTGCAAAAAGCGATATACTCCCGATAAATGTTCCGGTCGCCCGCCTCCAACTTTCGGATTAGCTTGCTTTTGGGTATCTTCCCACTCCCCAACAGACGGTATGGACCGACATTGTAGGCGAGCGTGGCAAGCAGGAGCGAATCTTTCCCGAACTGCCGGAACATCGCGCAGAACTTCCGTAGGTCTTTCCGCAGAAGCGCGTCCGCCTGCCACTTCGTCATGGTGCGTGCCGAATACCTTTCGCCCTTTTGCAACCTATGACCCCAGCCTACATACGGATGATGTTTTTCCGAGTGCCAGCCCTCAAAATATTTCGTGCATCGCACTGCCCGCTCGAAAGGCGGCAGGCGGTAGATTGCCGCCAGCCTGTCCGTTCCCTCTTGGCGGCTGATCTGTGCGGACACGGAACAGACCGCCAGCAGCGAACAGAGAATAGCCATAAATACACGCATCATCTTGACAAGGGTTTGATGTCGCCGACACGGATAACGGTCTGCTCGTCCTTCACGTTACGGTTATTGAAGTCAAATTCCAATTCGTAGGAGTTGTTAAAATTATCTTCCACCACCACGATGAAATTGTGCGCCTCGTCACCCGCCGCCGTGTAGTACAACCGGAACTTTTCGTTTTCGAGCAGGTATCGGTCGTTGGGCAGGAACGTGATTCCATTGTCCATTTTCAGCGTGCCTTCCCCCTCGAACTGGAAATACCGGATGGTATAGAGGGTGTTGGCGAAGTCGCCCGTCTTTTTCAGCTCACAGCGGATTTCCACCGTCTGCCCCTTCGTCACCTTGTTCGGCACGGGCATGGTTTCCACCGTGAAGGGATAGGATTGCTGGATGTCCATGTCGTCGTCACACGACACGAGCGTGAGCGACACGGCGGCGAACAGGCAGAGTGCCAACGCCTTGAAGATGGATTTTCTTCGGTTCTTGTTGTTCAGTATGTTCATATTCTTTTGATTTTTAAGTTATTGTCCATTTCTTTTTTCGTTGTCAGTTGCAGATACTCGTTCAAGTCCTTGCAACCGTCATAGAGGGCTGAACGGTCGCAGACACGTTCCCCATAGTGTCCTTTCAGCGTTTCTAATGTCCGCCGTCCGGCTTCGTCACGGTCGAGATAACAGTCTATGCGCCCGTAAGCGTCCAGATGCTTCATCGCCTTTTCCACGTTGGAAACGGAGTTCAGCACAAGGCAGTCGCCCGTTTCCAATCCGAGCGTGGCAGCGGAAAGAAAGTCCATGAATCCCTCAAACACGCTGCATACGTCAGCGGTGGTATTCTCCGTCTTTACCGAAGACACGTCTTTGGGCGGCACGCACCCTTTGAAGAAACGGCTGCGGATTTCAAAGCCGCCCGCCACGTTCGGGAAGCCTACAGCGAAATACCGCTTGCCACGCACTCCGTAATTCAGTCGGCAGCAGTAACGTGATGCGACAGCGTAAGGGATGCTCCGTTCTGCCAGATAGTCCGTCAGCGGGGAGCGGAGCAGCGGGACGGCTTCCACTCCCTCGAAGACCGGTTCGGACGGCTTCGGCAGGAACTGCGGCTTTTCCATAGCGACAAAGGGCACGCGGGCGGCTTTCGCTATAAACCTCGCCTGTTCCATAAAATCCACGCTTTGCGCAAACTCCCCGGCAAGCGTAAAGATGTCGCCACCCTTGCCCAAACCGAAGTCGTACCAGAGCTGTTTCGCCACATTCACGCGGAAAGAGGGCGTGCGCTCACTGCGGTACGGCGCACGATACCATAGCTCGTTTCCGCTCCTTCTGACAGGCTCATTTCCCAGCCGTGCGAGGAAGTCCGCCAACGGAATCCGCCTTATCATGTCGATGTCCGTCTGTTCCATGTGGCGCGCGGCAGTTGATGATTATTTTGATGCCCGCCCCGAACTGGCAATGGAACTTCCGGGTGTCGCCACCCCACATGCCC
>VSPN01000094.1 GCA_009775355.1 Muribaculaceae bacterium | reverse complement strand
CAGTTTCTTTTGATTTCTTCACTCATTGTCCGTTAAAATCTTTAACTTTTTAGTCAAGATTTTTCAGGACTAGACATACAAAATGCGAGCTTGTTTTTTTAGTATGTTCCGGTGCGGAGCGAAGGAGAATATATCTATATTCGACTGAGCGACAAGCCGGAAGCGGCAAAAAAGAAGCCGCAGATTGTATGAAGGATATTTAAGCTATCGTTTAAATTCGAACACTTACTTATCTGGTGGCACGGTATGCAATCCGTTTTAACATAAATACCGGAAGTGTGCCGCCGATCACCATACCAAGTATTATGACAAGACATACCATACCGTTGGTTGAGAAGAGATAAAAATAGTGATAAAAGTCTGTTTCTGACGTATGTAACAGACACATTGCCAGACCTCCGAAGGTTTTATAGGCATAAATTCCCGGAATCATCGGCAATAGCGAGGGAAAAAGGAATGTCTCTGCCGGAACCTTGGCAATTGGAGATAATATGACAGCCAACAGTCCAATGGCGAAAGAGGCTATTGTCGTAGCCGGGATTATTGTCATTTGAATAAGGTCTGATGAGATAAGCATAAAACGTAATGAATGCCCTGTCGCTGCAATCAATGCGCATAAGATATAGGTTTTCTTTGGCGGATTGCTTATCGCGGAGAAACCGATAGCTGCTATCGCGGAAAAGAATGCATCGCTAAAAATTTTTTCTATCATGGCACTAAAAATTTACATGGTTTTTCAGAACATACCGATATTCATTATCCACATTCCTGCACAAAGCCCGATCGAGAGACAGCATATCAGAATAAGTGCATCTGTCATACGGCTGAAAAAACAGATGTAGTGACGATCTATCATGTCGCTAAAGGAGTTGAGCAACGGTATTCCCAGCACAAGATAAAGTACACTTGTGGCTACTGCGACCTGAGGCGTTTTCCCAATAGAGAATAGTGAGTCGGCACAGGCAAGCACAGAAGAAACAAAAGCACAGATTATGAATACGATTCGGGTGTCTGTTTTTCTTGACAGCATCATTTGTTTAAGAAGGTACCCGCAAAATGTTGCCACGAATACCACCGATGCAGCTATCATATCGCCACCAAAAAGCCTGCAGAATGCTCCATTGGCACAAGACGCCGCAAAGAGAACCCACCGTTCGTCAGCCGGGCTGATGCGGGATATATCCTTGAAACAGTTTTCTGCTTTCTCGACATTCCAACCGTTATCGGCCACCTCCCAGCTCATACGGCTCAACCGACATATTTTTTCGAAGCTGATGGCCGGGCTGGAGGTTGACTCCGAAAACACCTTGTGGTCGTTTTCGGTTTCTGTCTTTATGGAGATACTGACATGGCGCGGCATAATTGTTATATCAGCATTCAGATTCCATGTCTGCGCCATACGCCCTACATTCTGTTCCAGGCGCGCGCATGTGGCTCCGCTTCGCAATAATAGCGCTGAGTATGAGGCGAGGAAATCTCCCGCCTTGTTCAAAAAATCGTTCATAAGTCTTCAAATTCATCGTAGTCACTATCCTCGGTGTCAATATCAGGATCCCCGGGAATCCAGAATTCGGATCGTTCACTGCCGATTTCAAAGATGTTATGATGATCGTGGGTCGAGAGCTTATGACACAATGCAATAATGCGGATTATTATTATAGCGGCAACTGACACCGCCGTGACAGCCCATACAGTCATAGGTGTGATCATGTTTGTTTGCTTTTTTGTTGCAAAGTAACAAACGATCCTACGCATTATGACGTTTCTGCAATGATATTATCCGATAACGACTATCGTTTAAATTTGAACACTTCGTTTTCCGATGAATTTTCAGCGGCATGATATCACCGCAACATGTTCTTCCGCCGGTACGTTATGATGCCGTGAGGGCGCGGGTCAGCCTGGCGGCGAGGGCGCCGGCTTCTGCGGGGGTGATCTGCTGCGAGGCATCGGTCAGTGCGTGAGCCGGACAGATGTGGCTCTCTATCAGCAGACCGTCGTAGCCTGACTCTATGGCATGCGACGACAGCGGCTCGACAAGTCCGCGCGTTCCACCCATGTGCGAGGGGTCGCAGAGCATCGGTATTCCCGGAAACCGCCGTCTCATCTCGTCGGCCAGATCCCAGAGAGGAGTGTTGCGGTAGACTTTCTCGCCATATGTCTTGAAGCCACGGTGTATCATCCCGATGTTTCTGATACCGGCGTCCATGAGACGCTCCATATCGCCGGTCCAGAGTTCTGGATCGGCGCACACCGGATTCTTTACAAACACAATTCTGTCGGTGCC
>VSPN01000093.1 GCA_009775355.1 Muribaculaceae bacterium | reverse complement strand
AACGGCACGTACGGTGGTGTGAGAGGAAAAGAAACGAAAGTAGGTCAGAAAACTTTCGTTTCCCGACCTACTCGATTCCCCCGCAATCCGCAGACACCCGTCCGTCTGGACCGGGAGCTTGTCGCCCTGTTTGCTCCGATTTTTCTTTCCTTATTATGGCATAGTTCATTATAAAACATCTTTCCATCTTTTTTCGTTTATTATTTGATGTGTCATATTTAATTTCTAACAGATGAAAGTATTGCTTGTTAACGGAAGCCCACATGCTGACGGCAACACGAGGCTTGCGCTTGATGAAGTTGCTAAAGTTCTTAACGAAGAGGGCATTGAGACAGTCTTCGTAAATATCGGTGTGAAGCCTGTTCCCGGGTGTATCGCATGTTATAAATGTTATGAGACCGGAATCTGTGTGTTCAATCAGGGCGTATATGCAGAAATCAAAGAGATTTTAGAGAATGGTGTAGACGGATTTGTGTTTGGTTCGCCGACATATTATGCAGGTCCCAACGGATCGCTCTGTTCTCTCATGGACCGTCTGTTCTATTCGCTCGGTCGATATTTCAAGGATAAACCGGCAGCTGCGGTAGGAGTAGCAAGGCGGGGTGGCGCGGTTCAGACTGTTGATCGTATCAATAAATATTTTGCTATCTGCAGTATGCCCATTGTTACTTCGCAATATTGGAATCTCGCATTCGGACGGGAGCCGGGCGATGTTCTTCAGGATGGAGAGGGTATGCAGACTATGCGCACAATCGGCCATAACCTTGCAGCGTTGCTCAAGTCCGCTGCCGGAAAGTTCTCTCCTGAACGGGAAACGCTAATACGGACTAATTTCATACGCTGACTTATTGCAGCGTTCAGTATGTTTAAATAATGCGCCCTGACCGAGAGCCGGTCAGGGCGCACAGGTGTCTGCTTATTTCGTATACTTTATGCCGAATCCTGAGATCCATTTCATGAGCCCGGCGTCGGAAGCTGAGTTCAGAAGTTTGCCGCTGTCCCAGTATATGCCCGGATATTCACTTCTTAGACTGTCTACGCTTTCTCCGATCTGTGAGCCATTTGATGTTGCGAAAGGAATGACGTATCTTCTTCCGAGCTCCTGTTTGTCTATGAATGTATTGATCGCACGTGGAGCCTGATCCCACCATATGGGGTATCCGATAAAGATCACATCATATGATGATATGTCAACGATGCTGTCTGTCGTTTCCGGCAGTTCATCTGATCCATGCATCTCGACATAACTGCGGCTTTTCTCATTGGTCCAGTCAAGATCAGCTGATGTGTATGGTTTGGCAGGAATGATCTCGTGAAGATCTCCCCTTGCTATTCTGGCAATGTCCTGAGCGACTTTCTTTGTTTTTCCTGTAGCGGAGAAGTACACTACGAGCACTCTTTTGTGTTTTGGCTTTTCATTTTCCGCGTTGTTTCCCCCGCCGCAAGATGATACAGCCATCATCATGACAATGGCGTGACTGATAATAATCTTTCTGATCATATTCTCTTATGTTATTACCGTTTCCAGATGTATCTCAGGAATGCGAAGTGTTTTCTTTCCTTAAGATACTCCCGATCGTTCTGATGAGCGTATGCTTCCATTTCGAATGATATTCTGCGGTACGCTTTCATGTGGTTTCCATATATAACAAGTTTTGCAGTCCATTCAATCACATATAGCAGATAAAAGAGCACATAACACAGTTCTTTCATCTGCGCGGTGTGGATCTTCTCATGGTTGACAGTCACTTTGTCGCAATGCCCTTTTGCGAAAATGATTCCGAAGAGGTTTATTGCAGTAAACTCCGAACCGAAAGGAATTATTTTGTTATATATGATTTTCATCATGGATCCGACTTGCGGCAGATGTATTTTCCGTTTGTCTGATAATAAAAAATAAGTTATCTTTGCAGCGGTCATACATCGTGCATTCTTGATCTTGCCCGTATGTCGATGCAAATTTAACACTAAAATTTTAAACACCAAGCATATGATTGATGAAATACTGAATTATAACAGGGATTTCGTCAAGTCCGGAGCGTATGAGCGCTTTGTCACATCAAAGTATCCTGACAAGAAGATAGCTATAGTGACGTGTATGGATACACGTCTTGTGGAGCTGCTTCCGGCAGCACTTGGTATCAGGAACGGCGACGTCAAGGTTATCAAG
>VSPN01000092.1 GCA_009775355.1 Muribaculaceae bacterium | reverse complement strand
ACAAAAAGTAAGCCCAACTTCTGCCGTTCAGGAAGTTGGACTCGCCTTTTTATGGTTTAGCGGACAGTAATAATTAAGTTTGAACACACTTCAATATAAAATAATGGCGTATGGCATGTCTGTGCATTTGAACGAATCATTATATGACTATATCGGAGCCGGGATGGAAAAATCAAAAGAATTAATGCAAAAGATTTTGTCTATTAGTCATTTTTGTATTATATTTGTCTTTTGAACGCCGGAAGACTTGTCCTGACCTATAAATCATGGAGTTTATATACTCCCGGCGGCAAATTCCGAAATACCATATAACTCGAAATATAACTATAAACCAACAAAAAATGAGCAAACCGTATGTAGTCGGAATCGACATTGGCGGCACCAATACCGTGTTCGGCATAGTTGACGCACGGGGTCACGTGGTCGCTGCTGATTCTGTAAAAACAAGAAAACATGCAGATTTCGACGATTATATCGCAGAACTCCATGAAGGCCTTTCCCGTCTTATCAAGGCCAATGAAGCGGAAAACCAGATTCAGGGCATAGGTATAGGAGCACCCAACGGAAACTATTATACCGGAGAGATAATCAATCCGCCGAACCTGCCTTGGGGGCCGGTGATTCCTCTTGCCGAGAAAGTCAGCAAGGCTTTCGGGGGGATACCTGTCGCTGTCACCAACGACGCCAACGCCGCCGCAGTCGGTGAAATGACATACGGCGCGGCCCGCGGAATGAAAGATTTCATCATGATCACTCTCGGTACCGGTGTGGGTTCGGGAATCGTGATCAACGGTCAGCTTGTTTACGGTTCTGACGGTTTTGCCGGAGAGCTCGGACATGTGATCATGAAGCGCAACAACGGACGCGTTTGCGGCTGTGGACGCACCGGTTGTCTTGAGGCGTATTGCTCCGCAACGGGTGTGGCGCGTACCGCACGCGAGTTTCTCGAAGTCCGCACAGAGCCTTCGTTGCTCCGCAATCTGGAAATCGAGGATATCACGTCGAAAGACGTGTATGACGCGGCGATGGCCGGCGACAAGCTTGCCAAGGATATCTTCAACTACACAGGCGAGATTCTCGGCGAGGCTTTCGCAGACATGGCGGCATTCTCAAGCCCGCAGGCATTCATACTTTTCGGAGGTCTCGCCAAGAGCGGAGATCTGCTTCTCAAACCCATAAAGGAGTCGTTCGACAAGAATGTCATGCCAATATTCAGAGGCAAAGCGAAAATTCTTGTTTCCGAGCTCAAGGAAAGCGATGCTGCTGTGCTCGGGGCCTCGGCTCTCGGCTGGGAGGCTCGATACCGTTATGAAGCTCCTCATATTGAAAAAACAGAGGAAGACTGATCATTTCCCATGAAAGTCAACAGCGGGCATAAACCGACCGGTTTATGCCCGCTGCTTTTCTGCTGCCTTGCTAAGGCGTCAATCTCTTTAGCGCGTTCCTTAAAAATTCATGAGTTCCTTGTAGAGCTGATGAACCGGAAGTCCCATCACGTTATAGAAACTGCCGTTGATTGATTTTACCGCCACGCATCCGATCCATTCCTGAATGCCATATGCTCCAGCCTTGTCGTAGGGAAGAAAATTCTCGACATAATATTCGATCGCCTCGTCAGACAGTTCGGCGAAGCTCACTTCCGTGATGACCGAGAATGACGTGCGGCGCACATGAGTGGATATGCAGACTCCGGTGATGACCTTGTGTGTCTTTCCCGACAGCTCCCTTAACATTTCCACGGCCTCGTCATGTCCGGCGGGCTTGCCGAGAACCCTGTCTTCAGAGATTACGAGAGTGTCGGCAGTTATCAGCATTTCATTGTCATGAATCGTCTTGAGATATGCATCGGCCTTGACATTGGCGAGATACAGAGGAATGTCATCGGCCGGCATCGAGGCAGGATAGGTCTCGTCGATTCCCCCGAGGCTGATTACATTGAACGGGATTCTGAGCTGCGAGAGCAGTTCTCTTCTTCTCGGAGACTTGCTTGCAAGCAGAATCTTATATTTTTTTAAGTTCTCAAACATGATTGTTATGTTAATTTTCAGATTGAAGTTGTTTAAACTAATTTGATTTGTGAAATTTTTTAAGGAAAATAACGATAAAAGCGAGGAAATTCCAACCT
>VSPN01000091.1 GCA_009775355.1 Muribaculaceae bacterium | reverse complement strand
TAGAGCTGACTCCTGCAATAGGTGTCAGCCCTAATTTTTCAATCGCTCAAAAAAAGTTTAGCGGACAGTAATAATAACAAATACTTCTTCATCGATGACATCCAAATCCGTCAGTTTGCCGATCACGACATGATGGCGCTTGCATTGGACGTCCCGATGCTTGAACCCGGAGAAGAGAATGTGCTTACGGCCGGTCTCCGCAACATAGGATATGAGAATGCCGACGCGTTTGTAGTCGAGCTGTACCGCAACAATGAAAAAGTGGCAGAAAGCGATCCATTATCATTCAAGGCCGGAGAAAAGGGTACGGTTAAATTCACTCAGACACCCGGTCTTTTCTGGGAGACAGTGCAGTCTTACCATTTCAATGTCGCTTATGGCAAGGATCAGATTAACTTCAATAACGCGAGCGAGTCTGTTGAAGTCGAGGCGCTTGAGTCTCGTCTGCCTGCAGTCATGGATCTCTCGGGTGCTCAGGAAGATGGTGACGTCATTCTCATGTGGAATGCTCCCGATGTCGCCGAGGCCATGACCGATGACTGCGAAAAGTATGTGCCGTTCAGCATCAACCGAGCCGGCCGCTGGTCGTTTATTGACGGTGATGGCCTCACGACATATCCTATAGTCGGCGACCAGTTCCCGGGTTTCGGAGAACCCTCCGCGTTCATCGTCTGGGAAAATATCAATGAGGAGCGCAATTTCGCCCATTCGGGCAGCAAATGTTTCGCGGCATTCCCGGTTGACGCCGTTACAAACGATGATGTCAACGATGACTGGCTGATATCTACGTTGCTCAACGGCTCCGCGCAGACCATCTCTTTCTGGGCATTCGGTAATTTCGGCAGCTCTCTCTGGGGCAGCCATAAGATCGAAATGCTTTATTCGACTACAGGCAAGGAAGCAGAAGACTTCATCCGTGTCGGAGACCCCGTCACTCTGGCCGACTCATACACGCAGTATAGCTTTGAGGTACCTGAAGGCTCTCGGTATTTTGCTATCCGCTATGTGGAATCTGCCGTTTCTGCCATCTTCATCGACGACATCACTTTCGCTCAGTTCGGCAATAGTGCCGAGCTTGAGGGCTACGACATATACTGCGATGGCGAGAAGCTTAACGAGACGATGCTCTCGGTTCCGGGGTTCAGGCATGTCGCTGCCGCAGAGGGAACGCACACCTATCATGTTGTGGCTCTCTACAAGGAGGGCATGAGTGACCTTTCCAACAAGGCAACGGTTCTTGTCAGCGGTCTCGATGCGATCATGGCGGATGGTGTCGGAATCTACACCACACCCGGCACAATCCATATCACCAATGCCAACGGCAAGGTTTCCATTGTCAGCCCCAACGGCATGGTAATCTATACTAATGCCGAACCGGCAGAGGAAGAGGCCGTGAAGGTTGCGCCAGGAGTCTACATGGTGACCGTAAATGGCAATACAGCCAGGGTGATCGTTAAATAAGCTCTAAACAAGCTCTGAATGCAGGTGTCCGGATCCGGACACCTGTCTGACCCGACTTTGCTGACATATGGCCCGGCTACTGTCTTCCCGGTGGCCGGGCCATATTTTTTGGATGAGATCCATGTAAGTAGAACAGTTGAACGGTTGAATAGGCAGCAGGCAGGGCAGTAGGCAGGCAGTTGAATAGCTGGGAAAGACCCGGAAATAGTAAATTTAATTTGTGAACCCTGTTTAAAATTTGTACCTTTGCATGATAATTGCCCTCCGGAACTGTCGTTCATCCGGCAGTTTCAGAAGAAACGGAGGCGATAGAAAGCAGACTATATATACAAGATATGGAATTAGAAGGAACAATAATTTTCGACCTTCCGCTGCAGGAAGGCGTATCAAAGGCCGGCAGGCCCTGGAAAAAGAAGGAATGGGTGCTCGAGACTCCGGGCATGTATCCCCGTCGTGTGAAATTTCACGTGTTCGGTGACCGTGTCGATATGCTCAATTTCGAGGTAGGCAAAAGCTACGCAGTGACATTCGAACTTGAGAGCCGTGAATTCAACGGTCGCTGGTATACCGATGTCAACGTGCTTTCAGCGCGTCCGTCCGACGGAATGCAGCAGGCCGCACCTGCGGCTTTCGGCCAGGCACCCGCGCCAGCGCAGCAGGCTACGGCAGCCCCGGCCATGGATCCTTTTGCCGGTGCCGACAACAGCACCGACGACCTCCCTTTCTGACAGTAGCAGTATTTGTCTTATTGATGCCCGGCCGCGGATTGCGGACCGGGCATTATTTTAATAAGCGCGTTTTTGATGTATGGCGGTCTGATGCAATCTTATACTGATCGTTTTATGGTCTGATGAAAATAAATGACCAGATGTATTGATAAAGTGAATTATGTTGCATTAAAGAGCAATATAATACACTAATAAATATAAATTAGGATAAATAATTGACTGAAAAATGTCGAAATTTTGTAAGAGGTTGTTTAAAAACGATTGTTAACGGAAGTTAGTTTGCGTAGGGAAATCACAACCGCAGCGACCATGAGCAT
>VSPN01000090.1 GCA_009775355.1 Muribaculaceae bacterium | reverse complement strand
GCCAGCACAAATAGCAAATTGCCATCCAACTCTTGACCTCGAATTTGATTAACACTTTTTAAGAGACACTAGTGGTTTTCTTTTGTGGTTGCCATGGTCGTATGTGTTTAGAGTGTTGCGAGTATCATTTTCTCTATCTCGGTGGCGTTGAGTTCCGTATGGAAAAGCCAACTGATGAAAAGTTTTCGCCCTGCGGGTCTGAGTTCATAGTATAGCTGACGATATGTTGATATGTTGCCGTTGAGATAGGTTTCTATCATATAGTCGGCGATATTGTCAACCTCGTAGTATTTGGCTTGCTGCTCCCAAGTCTTTGAATGTCTTTTCGTTGCCATAGTCGTAAATATTTAGAGTGTCATTATCCAGTAGATAATCGCTATTGTGGAGAGGATTGAGATTAGCCACCCCACACCTCGGAATATCGGTCTGAGTATCGCCCAAAGAATAATCCCGACAACCGCCCCGACTGCCATCCCCACCACCTTAGCCGCCTTTTTTAATGCGGTTTGAGCTGGAGAAGGAGTGAAGCTCGAATTTTTAATATGTCTGTCGTTCAGTGTCATAAGGCGATATTTTTTTAATGCGTATAATCGCTGTTTGAAGTTTGTTCGCTCGTTGACCCTGTGGCACGACGGGAGAAAAGGGGTGTTCGGCACTCGCTCAAAAAAATACGAGGTGAGCGACCGCAGGGAAGCGAGTTCTGGAGATTTTTTTGCGCGAATGCCAGAGAATACCCCGTCCCGGCGTGTTTATCAATTCCGAGCGAATAAACTTTGAACGGTGATTATACTCTGCATGAAACATAGAGCTGGCGCAGCCCCGCAGTGGTGACACTGAACGGCAGACATACTGAAAATGGTCATCGGTAAAAAGGCCGAAGTGCAAACGGCAATACAGGGCTTCATACCTGTCGGAACTGTCTTTTCGGCGAAAGACTTATGACGTTATTTCTGCAAGAAACGGCCATGCAATCCCCCGAAAGAGCAAGTATGTGGGTGTCGCCGCATATGGAGCGTGCGGAATGATCGGCGGCATACGCATTCTTGCTCCCGTGGGCCTGACAAACGGATAGTGGCGTGACGGCTCAGATTCATTATAAGGAGAAGGCGTTAAGAACCCGGACTGCCGATATAAAGTCTTGTGCTGGCTACACGGTAGCATCGGCACAAGGCGTTGGAGGCAATCGGGGTTTAGCCTTCTCCCATAGTCGGGGTGCGGTCGGATGGTGTCAGTGGCCCACCGGATCACCGTCACCATCTGACAGCAACACCGACGCCAACACTGTGAGCCGCCACGCCTCTATCCGTTTCCGCAGTGAAAAAAACTATAAAATTGAGTTGTTAAATATTAGCTTCTGTCTTGCATATAAGACAAATATTGCCTAATTTTGTCTTGCAAATAAGACAATATCCACAATGATAAAATCTGAAATTCTCCGCGAGGTGATACTTGAAAACCGTGAAGAGGTTATGCGTCACGAGGTTATCAAACGAAGAATATCGCTTGACGGGTTTGACCGTCAGGTGTTGGTCGGTGCGCGTCGCGCCGGCAAATCCTATATACTTTATGGAAAGATTCAGGAACTGATTGCCGCAGGATACACTTGGGATGAGATAGTGTATATCAACTTTGAGGATGAGCGTCTCGCAGGAATGACCGTCGATGACCTTAACATGATACTTGAAGTCCATTTCGGATTGAGTGAAAAACGCCCGATGCTGTTCCTTGATGAAATTCAGAATGTCGATGGCTGGGAGCGTTTTGCGCGTAGGATAGCTGACAACAAATTTACGGTGTTCATAACAGGAAGCAATGCGAAAATGCTATCCACGGATGTGAATGCGGCTCTCGGAGGCAGATATATGACCCGTGAAGTGTTCCCCATGCAGTTCGATGAATATCTTAGAGCCAATGGTAAAAATCCCGCCGACAAACTATTGACTGCGACAACAACTGCCCGTGGGGAATTTATGGGATTATTCGAGGAATATTTCCAGTTCGGCGGTTTCCCGGAATGTGCCACGTTGCCGGTGAAGCGAGATTATCTCATGAGCCTCTATCAGAAGATATTTCTTGGAGACATAGCCGCCCGCCACAGGATTGAGAATATTTTTGCCCTTCGGATACTTTTCCGCAAACTGGCGGAAAGTGTAAAGCAACCTCTGTCGTTTACCCGCGCGACAAATATTGTGGCCTCTACCGGAACGAAGATAGGCAAAAGCACGGTGATAAACTATCTGGGCTACGCTTCCGAAGCGTATCTTATACTGCCGGTCACCAATATTGCTGACAGTCTTGCGGATAAAGTTTCCAATCCGAAATACTATTTTATCGACAACGGTATAATCTCCCTGCTGGCTCTTGACATACGCACGTCGCTGCTTGAAAATATGGTGGCTCTGAAATTGATTTCGAGTTATGGATCAAAAGATGCCGTCTATTTCTACAATCATGGGGTTGAAGTGGATTTCTATATTCCACAGACGGAGGTCGCCATTCAGGTATGCTATACGATGAATGATGCCGAAGGCACTTTTGAACGTGAAACGAAAGCATTGCTAAAATTGCAGTCTCGATTGTCGTGCCGTCGCAATATAATTGTGACCTACGATGATGAAGGAATTGTAGAAATAGAGGGCGTAAAAATCGAAGTTATTCCGGCATGGAAATTCTTACTCCTGCCATAAGGCTCCAAATGTGCTATCGTGATTTGATATTGCATTGTGTAAATTGAAAAGACGTTTAGACTAAGTTATCTCCAAGGATTTTTAACGCGTGATGCCATTGAATATCGGAGATTTATAGCTAACTTTGCATTGAATCGGTTGACAAATCGACGCAGAACATTGATTTGGTGGAGTGAATGATTGGTGAATGATACTTATATCTCCAATCATAACTCTTTGACCATCAGCGTTATTAAGTGATATAACCCCGACTTCTCCGGGGTCACAGAAGGGTCTATCAGACCGATGAATTCCTCTGAAAATCAACGATTTTCAGAGGTTTTTCTTTTTACCCCTGTCCCAGTCCGGCGCAAAATATTGAAACTGCGGGTGTGGAAAAGGCGCGAGAGTTTGACCCCTTCGGGCACGCAGGATTTGACCCCTTCGGGCATAATAAGATTGACCCCTTAAAAGTCCTGGCGGCGGGGGATCAGTTTTATTTTACCTC
>VSPN01000009.1 GCA_009775355.1 Muribaculaceae bacterium | reverse complement strand
TGGAGACTGGTAGAAATCATCGAAAAAGTTAAGTAATCATGATACAGACAGAATCACGTTTGACAGTAGCCGACAACTCTGGTGCGAAGGAAGTCCTCTGCATCCACGTGCTCGGCGGCACAGGCCGCCGCTATGCCGGCGTCGGTGATATTATCGTAGTCACGGTCAAGAGCACTATCCCCGCTTCAGATGTAAAGAAAGGCACAGTCTCGAAAGCTGTTGTCGTGCGCACCAAAAAGGAAATCCGCCGTCCCGACGGAAGCTATATCCGCTTCGACGACAACGCCTGCGTGCTGCTCAACAACGCCGGTGAGATCCGCGGTACACGTATCTTCGGCCCGGTTGCCCGCGAGCTCCGCGCCACCAACATGAAGATCGTTTCGCTCGCACCCGAGGTACTCTAAAACAAAATTCAAAATCCGTCTTAGACAAACAGAATCAAAATGGCAAAATTGCATATAAAGAAAGGAGACACCGTCTATGTCAATGCCGGCGACGACAAGGGCAAAACAGGACGCGTCCTCGAAGTGCAGGTGAAGAAGAACCGCGCTGTCGTTGAGGGTGTCAACATCGTCTCCAAAAGCACAAAGCCGACTGCCAAATATCCCCAGGGTGGTATAGTTAAGATCGAGGCACCGGTGCATATTTCTAATCTTAATGTGGTGGACCCCAAGACTGGCAAGCCCACCCGTATCGGTCGCCGCCGCAACGAGGCCGGCAAGCTGGTGCGTTACGCTAAAAAATCAGGAGAGGAGATCAAATAATGGCAGAGACTACACTTTCAAAGGAGTATAAGGAGAGAATTGTTCCCGAGCTCACTGAAGAGTTCAAGTACACAACTCCCATGCAGGTTCCCCGCCTGACTAAGATCGTGATCAACCAGGGTCTCGGAGCTGCCACTCAGGACAAGAAGATCATCGAGACAGCTCTCAACGAGCTTACAGCAATCACTGGCCAGAAAGCTGTCCCCACTCTTTCGCGCAAGGATATCTCGAACTTCAAGTTGCGTAAGAAGATGCCCATCGGAGCGATGGTGACACTTCGCCGCGAGAAAATGTATGAGTTCCTCGAAAGACTCGTGCGCGTGGCTCTGCCCCGTATCCGCGACTTCAAGGGTATAAACTCAAAGCTCGACGGCCGTGGCAACTACACTCTCGGCATCACCGAGCAGATCATCTTCCCCGAGATCAACATTGACAGCGTTCCCAAGCTCCAGGGTATGAACATCACTTTCGTGACTTCGGCAAATACCGACGAAGAAGGATTCGCGTTGCTCAAGAAATTCGGATTACCCTTTAAACACGAAAATTAAGAGATATGGCAAAAGAATCAATGAAAGCCCGCGAGGTGAAGCGTCAGAGAATGGTGGCAAAGTATGCCGCCAAGAAGGCCGCTCTCAAGAAAGCCGCACTTGCTGACGCTGACGGCAACATCGATTACGAGGCCCTCACGAAGCTCCAGAAGCTTCCTAAGAACGCCTCGCGCGTGCGTCTCCACAACCGCTGCGAGATCACGGGCCGTCCCAAAGGCTATATGCGCCAGTTCGGCATCTCGCGTATACAGTTCCGCGAGATGGCTTCGGCAGGCCTGATTCCGGGTGTCAAGAAGGCAAGCTGGTGATTCTATGGATCACCGGCCGCCTCCGGCCCGGAATTGCCGTGCTTGCCACGGCGACTTACACGACTATACAGTGAGTTTTAAATATTGTTCAGTATATCTGAATCAATTTAACCAACAAAAAAATGACTGATCCAATAGCAGATTATCTGACAAGACTCAGGAACGCCATCATGGCCGGCCACCGCGTGGTCGAGGTTCCGACGTCTAAAATGAAAAGGGAGATCACAAAGATCCTTTTCGACCAGGGCTACATCCTGAACTATAAGTTCGTGGAGAACGACGGCCCCAAAGGCACCATCAAGATTGCCTTGAAGTACGATCCGGCTGACAAAGTTTGCGCAATCAAGAACCTGCATCGCATCTCGCGTCCGGGTCTGCGCCAGTACACCGGTTATAAAGATATGCCCCGCGTGCTCAACGGCCTCGGCATCGCAATCATCTCAACCTCTCAGGGTGTGATGACCAACAAGGAAGCCAAAGAGCGCAAGATCGGCGGCGAAGTATTGTGTTACGTTTATTAATAGGAGGTATTATGTCAAGAATAGGTAAATCACCGATCGCAATACCTGCAGGCGTAACCGTACAGGTAAAAGAGAATACAGTGACCGTAAAGGGTCCCAAAGGAGAACTCTCACAGGATATCAACCCCGACATCGAGGTTAAGGTCGAGGATGGCCACGTCATCGTGACACGTCCCGACGACGAGCGTCAGCACCGCGCTATGCACGGTCTCTACCGCGCGCTTATCCACAACATGGTTGTCGGTGTCTCGGAAGGTTACAAGAAGGAGATGGAGCTCGTCGGCGTCGGCTACCGTGCCACAGCCTCCGGCCAGATTCTTGAGCTCGCTTTGGGCTACTCTCATGCTATCTTCATCAAGCTCCCCAAGGAAATCAAGGTAGAAGCCAAGACAGAGCGTAACAAGAACCCGCTCATCATCCTCGAGAGCAGCGACAAACAGCTCCTCGGACAGGTATGCGCCAAGATCCGTTCGCTCCGCAAGCCCGAGCCTTACAAGGGTAAAGGTATCAAGTTTGTAGGCGAGATCATCCGCCGCAAGTCAGGAAAGTCGGCTAACGCCAAATAAAAACTAAGGAATTATGGTATCCAAGATAGCAAGAAGAAATAAAATCAAAACCCGCATCCGCGGTAAAATTTCAGGCACCGCAGAGCGCCCCCGCATGAGCGTTTTCCGCTCTAACAAGGCGATCTATGTGCAGGTAATCGACGACCTCAGCGGCACTACTCTCGCCGCTGCATCTTCCAAGGGTATCTCGGAAGGCACTAAGGTCGAGATCGCAGCAAAGGTAGGCGAGGAGATCGCAAAGAAAGCTGTTGAGAAAGGCATTGCCGAGGTCGTGTTCGACCGTAACGGCTACCTCTATCACGGACGAGTTAAATCACTGGCCGACGCAGCCCGCAAGGGAGGTCTTAAATTTTAAAAGGAATCATGGCAAAGAACAATAAGGTAAAATCTACGAATGATCTTGAATTGCAGGACCGCCTTGTGGCCATCAACCGTGTGACCAAGGTCACCAAGGGTGGTCGCGCCTTCAGCTTTGCAGCCATTGTCGTGGTCGGCAACGGCGACGGAGTTATCGGCTGGGGTCTCGGCAAGGCCAATGAGGTGACCGCAGCCATCGCTAAGGGCGTGGAGACTGCAAAGAAGAATCTTATCAAGGTGCCGGTACACAAGGGCACAATCCCCCACGAGGTGGCAGCCAAATTCGGCGGCTCGCGCATTTTCCTAAAGCCCGCTTCCGAGGGTACCGGTGTGAAGGCCGGTGGCGCTATGCGTGCCGTTCTCGAGAGCGTCGGAGTGACTGACGTGCTCGCGAAGTCGAAAGGCTCGTCCAACCCCCACAACCTCGTCAAGGCGACTATCGCCGCTCTCGACGAGCTCCGCAGCCCGGCACAGGTTGCCCAGAACCGCGGTGTGAGCGTGGAAAAAGTGTTTAACGGCAAATAATCAAAGAGATGGCTAAGATTCAAATCACTCAGATCAAGAGCCGTATCAACGCGCCCAAGGTTCAGAAACTGACCCTTGACGCTCTCGGCATCCGCAAAATGAACCATAGCGTGATCAAGGAGGATACTCCCGACATCATGGGCATGGTCAAGAGGGTTCATCATTTAGTTAAAGTGACTAAACTCTAAAGAAGATTCAAGAAATGGAATTACATAATATTCAGCCTGCCGTCGGCAGCAACAAGAAATGCAAGAGAATTGGCCGTGGCACAGGTTCAGGCTATGGCGGCACTTCGACCCGCGGTCACAAGGGTGCCAAATCGCGCTCGGGCTACAAGCACAAAGTCGGTTTCGAGGGCGGTCAGATGCCTCTGCAGCGTCGTGTGCCGAAATTCGGCTTCAAGAACATCAACCGTGTCGAGTATAAGGCTATTAACCTTGACGCGCTCGAGGCTCTCGCGGCCGCCGGCGCTACAAAGGTGACTGTCGATGATCTCCGCAGTGCCGGCCTCGTGTCGAAGAGCGCTCTGGTCAAGATTCTCGGCAACGGTGCGCTCAACCACGCTCTTGAGGTCGAGGCCAACGCCTTCTCGAAGACTGCCGAGGCTGCTATCACTGCAGCCGGTGGTTCTGTTGTAAAAAAATAATCTGAAACACAATGGGATTTACAAAAACGATAAAAAATATCTGGAGTGTAGAGGATCTCCGCAGACGCATCGGCATCACGCTGCTTCTCGTGATCATCTATCGCTTCGGGTGCTACGTGGTCTTGCCGGGTATTAATCCCGACGAGCTGCTGGCATTGAAGAATTTCACTGCCGACGGGTTGATGCAGCTGCTCGATATGTTCTCGGGCGGTGCTTTCTCCCAGGCCTCGATCTTCGCACTCGGTATCATGCCTTACATCACGGCTTCGATCGTGATCCAGCTCCTCGGCATGGTGCTCCCTGCATTCCAGAAGATGCAGCGCGAAGGCGAGAGCGGGAGAATGAAACTCAACCAGTATACCCGCTATCTGACAGTGCTTATTCTCGTGCTGCAGGGTCCGGCTTATCTGATGAATCTCAAATACCAGGTTCAGGCAGCCGGGGGCCACGTCGAATTAGGTTTCTGGACCATCTTGTTTATGACGATTGTCCTCGCGGCAGGCTCCATGTTCATTATGTGGCTTGGCGAGCGCATTGACCAGAAGGGTGTCGGCAACGGTATCTCGTTCATCATCCTCATCGGTATCATTGCGCGTCTCCCCGAGGCATTCGTACAGGAATTCACCGGTCGTCTCATGAACTCGCAGGGCGGTGGCCTCGTGCTCTTCCTTGTCGAGATCGTGATCCTTCTCGCTGTCATCGCAGGTGCAGTGCTTCTCGTGCAGGGAACCCGCAACGTGCCCGTGCAGTATGCCAAGAAGGTCGTGGGCAACAAGCAGTATGGCGGTGCGCGCCAGTTCATTCCCCTTAAGGTGAATGCAGCCGGCGTAATGCCTATCATCTTCGCTCAGGCCATCATGTTCATACCTGTGACTCTCGTGGGATTCAGCACTGAGCAGACCGGTTTCTTCGGTGCATTGACCGATATGTACGGATTCTGGTACAATCTGATCTACTTCATCATGATTGTGGCTTTCACATATTTCTATACAGCCATCACGGTGCGCCCCGCTCAGATGGCCGAGGACATGAAGCGTAACAACGGCTTCATACCCGGCATCAAGCCCGGCAAGCCGACCGTGGATTATCTCGACTCCATCATGTCGAGAATCACGCTGCCCGGATCTATCTTCCTCGGCATCGTGGCTATCCTGCCGGCTATAGCCCATGTGTGCGGCCTCAACCGCAGCTTCGCCTCTTTCTTCGGCGGCACCTCGCTGCTCATCCTTGTAGGCGTGGTCCTCGACACACTCCGCATCGTGGAGGGTCATCTGATCATGCACAAGTATGACGGTCTGATGAAGCACGGACGTATCAAAGGACGTTCATCGGGCAGCAGTGCCTTTTAACAACAGGTGAGATTTTTGTCGAAAGATGATTTATATCAAGACTCCTGAAGAGATAGAACTGACGCGCGCGGCTTCCGATCTGGTAAGCCGCACGCTCGGGGAAGTGGCAAAATGGGTTAGGCCCGGTGTCACGACTCTGAAACTCGATACGATCGCAAGAGAGTTTATCCTCGACAACGGGGGTAAACCCGCTTGCCTCGGTTATCACGGTTTTCCGGGCACGCTCTGCATCGAGGTCAACGAGACTGTGGTGCACGGTTTCCCTTCGAACTACGCTCTCCGCGAGGGCGACATTGTGGGGACCGACTGCGTGGTCGAGCTCAACGGATTCAACGGTGACTCTTGCTACACTTTCGCCGTCGGTGAAATCGACCCGAAGGTGCAGGCTCTCCTGACTGACACGAAGGCTTCGCTCTACAAGGGCATCGAGGCAGCTAAGGCCGGCAAGCGTGTGGGTGATGTCTCAAACGCAGTGCAGACCTATGTAGAGAGAAGGGGCTACAGCGTGGTCCGCGAGATGTGCGGCCACGGCATCGGAAAGAGCATGCACGAGGATCCTGAGGTGCCCAACTACGGGCGTCGTGGAATCGGACCCGTTCTCAAGCCGGGCATGATCATCTGCATTGAGCCGATGATCAACCTTGGCAGCAAAAACATCGTGATAGAGCGCAACGGATGGGAATGCCGCACCCGCGACCGCAAGCAGTCGGCTCACTTCGAGCACACAGTGCTTATAACGGCTGACGAGCCGGAGATTCTCACCACGTTCAGTTATATCGAGGAGTCTCTCGCGGCGTCTGATACAGATCAAAAGTAAAGCAAACGAAAATTCAACCAGGTTAATATGGCAAAACAGGCAGCAATCGAACAGGACGGAGTAATACTCGAGGCCCTTTCGAACGCAATGTTCAAAGTCGAGCTTGAGAACGGTCATGAAATCACGGCCCACATCTCAGGCAAGATGAGAATGCACTACATCAAGATTCTTCCCGGCGACAAGGTAAAGGTGGAAATGAGCCCCTACGACCTGAGCAAGGGCAGGATTTCATTCAGATACAAATAAAACAAAACTCGATATGAAAGTCAGAGCATCAGTCAAAAAACGCACTCCCGACAGCAAGATCGTACGCCGGAAGGGTAGATTATACGTAATCAACAAGAAAAATCCAAAATTTAAACAACGTCAAGGATAATTTTATTACCTTTGCAAAAAATTTCCAACAAGCAATATGGCAGTAAGAATTGTCGGCGTAGATTTGCCGCAGAATAAAAGAGGAGAGATCGCGTTGACCTATATCTTCGGAATCGGTCGCAGCGCAGCCAAGTCTATCCTGGACAAGGCAGGCGTGGATCGCGACATCAAAGTGAAAGACTGGACCGACGCGCAGGCAGCAGCCGTGCGTGAGGTAATCCAGCGCGAATACAAGGTAGAGGGTGACCTCCGCACAGAGATCCAGCTCAACATCAAGCGACTCATGGATATCGGCTGCTACCGCGGCATCCGTCACCGTCTCGGTCTTCCCCTGCGTGGACAGAGCACAAAGAACAATGCCCGCACCCGCAAAGGCCGTAAGAAAACAGTCGCCAACAAGAAGAAAGCTACAAAATAACATAATTAAAGTATGGCAAAAAAGACAGTCGCAGCAAAAAAGAGGAATGTCAAGGTTGGCGCAAGCGGCCAGCTTCATGTGCATAGCTCTTTCAACAACATCATCGTGTGTCTCGCCAATGAGGAGGGGCAGGTCATCTCCTGGTCTTCAGCAGGCAAGATGGGCTTCAGAGGCTCGAAGAAAAACACTCCCTACGCAGCCCAGATGGCAGCGCAGGATTGCGCCAAGGTCGCTTACGACCTCGGTCTTCGCAAGGTGAAGGCTTACGTGAAAGGACCGGGCAACGGCCGTGAGGCTGCAATCCGTTTCGTTCACCAGAGCGGCATCGAGGTTACGGAGATCGTCGATGTGACTCCGCTTCCGCACAACGGTTGCCGTCCTCCCAAGAGAAGAAGAGTCTAATCGGAATTTTTTCAAACAAACAGAATATTCTGAATAAGTCCGCCTCCCGTTGTCCTGAATGCGAATTGACCGTCACTTGCACTTTCTCTCGACGGTCGCGGCTGCGCTAAGGGACATGCTCAGCGGATGAGCAAAAAAGAACATACAAATGGCAAGATACACAGGACCAAAAACAAAAATCGCGCGTAAGTTCGGCGAGCCTATTTTCGGCGAGGACAAGGTTTTTGCTAAGAGAAACTATCCCCCGGGACAGCACGGCCAGAACCGCAGGAAGAAAACTTCCGAGTATGGCACTCAGTTGCGCGAGAAACAGAAAGCCAAATATACTTATGGCGTGCTTGAGCGTCAGTTCCGCAATCTCTTCGAGAAAGCAGAGCGCACAAAAGGCATTACCGGCGAGGTGCTTCTCCAGCTCCTCGAGAGCCGTCTCGACAACGTCGTGTACCGTCTGGGTCTCGCTCCCAGCCGTCCGGCAGCGCGCCAGCTCGTGCTTCACAAGCACATCAATGTCAACGGCAAGAACGTGAACATCCCTTCGTATCGCGTTATGCCCGGCGATGTAGTCACAGTGCGCGAGAAATCGAAATCGCTTGAGGTTATCGCCGATTGCGTGGCCGGTTTCAACCACAGCAAATATCCCTGGATCGAATGGGACGGCTCTATCATGGGCGGCAAGTATCTTCATATGCCGCAGCGTGAGGACATCCCCGAGACAATCAAGGAGCAGCTGATCGTCGAGCTCTATTCTAAATAATAAACACTAAGATACCCATGCCAATTTTAGCATTTCAGAAACCCGATAAGGTCATCATGCTGGAGGCCGACAACTCTTACGGCAAGTTCGAGTTCCGTCCTCTTGAGCCGGGTTACGGCCAGACTATCGGCAATGCCCTCCGACGGATTCTTCTTTCGTCGCTCAGCGGTTTTGCCATCAATTCCATCCGCATCAGCGGTGTGGCCCATGAGCTGGACACTATCCCCGGTGTGAAGGAAGATGTGACCAACATCATCCTTAACCTCAAGCAGATCCGCTTCAAGCAGCTGACCGAGGACCACAACGCCGAGACTGCTACGGTAAAGGTGGAGGGCACCGATCTGTTTACGGCTGGTGACTTAGGCAAGGTTCTCTCCGGATTCGAGGTTCTCAATCCGGATCTCGTGATCTGTCATCTCGATCCCGCACAGGGATTCGAGATCGAATACTCCATCAACAAGGGCCGCTCTTGGGTCCCTGCTGACGAGAACCGCGAGATGCTCGCTGGCGCAAGTGCCAACACAATAGCCATCGACTCGATTTATACTCCCGTCAAAAACGTGAAGTATGCTGTCGAGAACTATCGTGTGGAGCAGAAGACCGACTACGAGAAACTCCTGATCGAGGTCACCACCGACGGTTCGATCCTCCCGAAGGACGCACTGAAAGAGGCCGCGAAGATTCTTATCCAGCATTTCATGATGTTCAGCGATGAGAAGATCACTCTCGAGACTCCCCAGGAGGACACTCCCGAGGAATTCGACGAGGAGGTGCTCCACATGCGCCAGCTCCTCAAGAGCAAGCTTGTGGATCTCGACCTTTCAGTCCGTGCTCTCAACTGTCTGAAGAGCGCCGAAGTCGAGACTCTCGGCGAACTTGTTGTCTTCAACAAGAACGACCTGCTCAAATTCAGAAACTTTGGAAAGAAGTCGCTCTCCGAGCTTGACGACCTGCTCGAGAAGTATAATCTTTCCTTTGGAATGGATATTTCGAAATATAAATTAGACAAAGACTAAATCGCACAATGAGACATAATAAGAAATTCAATCACCTGAGCCGCAAGAAAGGCCACCGCGAGGCCCTTCTCGCCAACATGGCGATCTCTCTTATCGAGCATAAGAGAATCTTCACCACTCTGGCAAAGGCCAAGGCATTGCGCGTCTACGCCGAGCCCCTGATCACCCGCTCGAAGAAGGATGACACGCAGAACAGACGCCTTGTGTTCAGCTATCTCCAGAACAAAGAGGCTGTCAAGGAGCTCTTCGGGGTAATCTCCGAGAAGGTAGCTGACCGTCCGGGCGGTTATCTCCGCATCCTCAAGACCGGCCACCGTCTTGGTGACAACGCCGAGATGGCCATGATCGAGTTCGTTGACTTCAACGAGGCAGCTCTCGCAGATACAGGCGCCAAGAAGTCTACCCGCACTCGCCGCTCTCGTTCGAAAAAGACCGCTCCTGCAGCAGAGACTGCAGCTGCTGAGGCTCCCAAGGCCGAGGAGACTGCTGAGTAATCAGTCGGTTTACGCAATAAAAAGGAGTTCCGCACCTCGTGCGGAACTCTTTTTTATTGCCGTATGCAGGAAATCTACATATGCAGTAAATCTACAGGATAGGCGACACAAGGCGTACAACCGACTCAAGGCTTCGCTGAAGCATTGGGCGTGTGTGCCATGTCGAATAAGTGAGTTTCGTGCAGTGCCCCATGTCGGCAAAGAATATCTCGCGCATCCGGCTGTTGGTCTCCTTGTCGTATATGAAGAGATTGCACTCGAAGTTGTTCTCGAAGCTGCGGAAATCGAAGTTTGTAGACCCTGCGGTGACAAGATTGTCATCTATTATCATTGCTTTGGCATGAAGCATCCCCGGGTTGTAGAGATAAACCTTGATGCCGGCCTTCAGGCACTGGGTCACGTATGAAAACGATGCGTACTGCAGCATCAGCGAGTCGCTGCGGCGAGGAATCATGATGCGGACGTCGATCTTCGACAGAGCAGCGGCCTCCAGAGCGTGTCTGAGCGCGTCTGTGGGCAGGAAATAGGGCGTCTGGATATAGATGCTTCTTGTGGCCGATGAGATCGCCTTGAGGAAGCAGAGAGCGAGATTGTCCCATTGCGACAATGGCCCTGATGTGACGAGCTGCATCCCCACAGTGTTGGTGAAGTCTACGCGCGGAGTCTTCGGGTAGCGCATCGGGTGTTGCTGATTTCGGAAGTTCCAGTCGACCACATATGAGAACAGCAGAGATTCGACTATGTCTCCCTCGATGCGGAAGTGGGTGTCGCGCCATCCCCATCCGCGCGACTTGCTTCTGACATAACGGTCGGCAATGTTCATGCCCCCGATATAGCCGACACGCTCGTCGATTATCACAAGTTTGCGGTGGTTGCGCCAGTTGACGCGGTTGGCAAACTGGGGTAATGTCACTTTGAAGAATGGGTGTGTCTCGACTCCAGCCTCGTTCATCATCTTGAAGAAGCGGTTGCGCACCGAGAAGCTGCCTACGTGGTCGTAGATGACCTTTACATCTACACCTTCGCGGGCCTTGCGCATGAGAATCTGCGCTATCTCGTGTCCGAGAGTGTCATCGAGAAATATGTAATACTGCAGGTAGATCGAGCGGGAAGCTGCGTTCAGATCATGTTTCAGAGCCGTGAATTTCTCCTCTCCCGTCGTGAATATCTCAATATGGTTGTTGACAGTATAGAACGAAGAGGAGACATTTCGTGCGAGTTTGACAAGGTTGCGGTCGGCCCGCGACAGATTCTGCGAGTCAAGATTGACGTGGCGCGGAGCCATGGTCGTGATGATCTTGCGTTTGTTCATGCGCGAGATCATATGCTGGCCGCAGAGGCTGCGGCCGAAGAAGATGTAGAATATCAGACCGATGACCGGCAGAAAGATCAGGGCTATCACCCATGAAAGTGAGCGTATCGGATTGCGGTTTTCCTTTAGCACCACAATTATGCAGCTTGCGATAGTGACTGCGTAGACTATGAATATTATCAGGTCGATAAACCAGTTGACAGCGTCCATAGGATTGTGATTCGGATATTCGAAAATTATAGCTTCATCATTTGTCGGGATTCTGCCGGAGATATTCACGGGCGGTAAGTTCCAGTTCGGCATACCATGCCTCTCCGAAGCGGGCGGTCAGCGGCCCTTTCAGGAATTCATAAGCCCGCACTCCAAGTCGGCGTCCCAAAGTCTCGGCCGGACGGCAGATCTTCCATCTGTGCATGTTGACTGCAGTGAAGCCGTCATACTCCCTGAGTCTTACAGGATACAGTCGGCAGGAGATAGGCTTGACATCGGGAACGCGTCCTTCGCGGAACGCTTTCTCAAGGGCGCACAGGCATTTCCCACCCTCGGCATAGCATGTGTAGACGCAGTCGCGCCCGTCGACGATCTGGGTGACGAGATCGCCGTCGGGATCTGTATATGACGCGCCGCACCCGCGTATCTCCGCGAGCGCACGCGGCAGCAGGTCATTTTCTATTTCAGGCAGGACGCCCTCTATGCGTTCCGCCTCTCCGGGGGCGAGAGGCGCCCCCGCGTCTCCTTCGATGCAGCATGCGCCCAGACAGGCGTCAAGGTCGCATGTGAAATACCGTTCGATAAGGTCGAGAGAGACAAGTGTGTGCTGGATCTGTAGCATATCGTAAACTGATAATGTGTTGTCTGGTCAGGATAATATAGAGACTGTCGTGTCAGAAGCGACCTCCCTCAAGCGTGAAGAACGTCACGAGTCGGTCGGCGCGTGCGCCTGGTGGCCGGTAGTAGACCGAGATCCCATACTCGTTCTCAGTTTCGTATTTGTTGCCTTCAACAGGGGCTGGCGAGGCCGATGCCCCTCTGCCATGCGGTCTTACCACATACTGGTAGTTGTATGCGCCCTGTTTGAGCGGAATAGAGGCTGTGTATGCTCCCGCAGCGCGGTCATACTGCATGATGTTGCTGCGGTCAAACCTGTTGTGAGAGAACTCACCGTCGACATACACGTCGGCATCGGCGAACTCGTGCGATTCAAGAGTGAAGTGTACGGTTATATAGTCGGCGCCTATGTCTGAATCAGTGGCGTTGTATTCGTGCACAAGAAAACGCCCGTGCTGTGTGCGGTCATAGCTGTACTGCGACTCGGCACGCGGACTGTCTGGCCTGAGCCATACGTGGTAGTTGCTGCCCATGTATCTTAGCGAATCGACGTTCATGCCGGCGAATCCGTTGCTCACTGACTCGAAGCGGCGATATTCGTTCGATGCCGGGAAAATTAGATCCTGGTTGTGGTCATAGACGACTTTCTTGCCATCAAGCCGGAGCGGATTTCTGATTGTCCGGCGCGTGTCGTCGCGCATGTTCTGCGTTATCTCAACGGTCAGGTCCTGATATGGATTCAGCTGAGCTAACCCCTCGCCATCGAGAACAAAAGAGAGCTGCTGCCACTCAGTGTTGTATCCGCGGTCGGTGCGCGATGTTACCTCGCCGTCGGCCGGAATGATGTTTTCCGATACCTGGAAACGGGTCTGCAATATCACTCTGTCAGGATCATCCGGATCATAGACCTGAAGGAGGTAATTGCCCGAATGCATTATCCGTAGGTCTTCGTTGGGTAGCGTCACAAGATAATTCACGTAATGCACGAAAGTCGACGATGAGAAGGCGTAGTCCTCAATACGCTGTGAATTGAATCCCGACACATACTCCGATTCCACAAGGCGCGAGGGCTGCCAGTCGGCATCGCAGTGGATAAGCCTGAACTCGAGGTAGCTGTTGTCTTCGGCGATTTCGTCAAATGTGACGCGTATGCGGTCATTGGTTCCCATCCGGATCACGGGGGGAGACATGAAATTGTCTTCGACCGCAGTCTTGAGCGTTCGGAAATGCGGGTCGAATATGCCTGTCGTCGTGTCTGCGGCACAGGTACATATGCCGGTAAGTATAGCTGCCGCCGCAGGGATTGCACTGCGTAAAAGAATCATTACCATACAATGGGAGTCTTGCCGTGAGCCGCGAGATACTCGTTGGCGCGTGAGAAATGACGGTTTCCGAAAAATCCACGGTGGGCAGAGAGAGGGGAGGGATGAGGAGAAGTGAGTACAAGGTGTCGCGAGCGGTCTATGAATTCCCCCTTGCGTATGGCATCCGAACCCCAGAGTATGAAGACGAGGTTGTCGCGCCTTGTGGCGAGCATCCGCACAGCGGCGTCGGTCAGCCTTTCCCATCCTATGCCGGAATGCGACTTCGGCTGGTGCTCCCGAACTGTCAGCGACGAGTTGAGCAGCAGCACCCCCTGACGTGCCCAGCGGCTAAGATCTCCGTCGGCAGGCATCGGCGCACCTGTGTCGGCACTGACCTCCTTGAAGATATTGCGCAGCGACGGGGGTATGTCGATTCCGGCACTGACAGAGAAGCAGAGCCCGTTGGCCTGCCCGGGACCGTGATAGGGATCCTGACCGATGATGACAACTTTCGTTTCTGAAAAAGGTGACGCGTCGAACGCCGCGAATATGCTTGCGGCTGGCGGATAGACGCGAATGGCCGGATTGGAATATTCGGCCCTGATCCGCTCGGCGAGCGAACAGAAATATGGTTGTGCGAACTCTTCGGCAATAACCTCTTTCCACTCGGATTCGATCCTGACATTCATAGGCAAACAGATAAGACTTGCAAAAATTTTTCTCAAAGATAGTGATAATAATCGAAAAAAACATTATCTTTGCACTCCAAACAGGCTATATGTGCAATTCCTTTGCCCGTTCGGCAGGATCATGACAGTTGGCCGGTGTGAATCGTTCCCATAGTTCAATGGATAGAATATCGGATTCCGGTTCCGACGATTGGGGTTCGACTCCCCATGGGAATACTTTAAAACCTCCGCAATCGGCTTCGTGCGATCGCGGAGGTTTTTTTAAGAACTCCCTCCGTGCGATCACGGAGGGAGTTCTTGTCAGAATATGTCATTTTCTGGCGAGTATCAGCGCGGAGTAGGGAGAGAGTGTCATCTTGCCTCCATTTGTGGCGCCTAAATCGCCTGCGGGAGAAATCCGGCCATCCTGAGCCACGATCATCCAGTCTCCCTTGGGAATGTTGACAGTCTGCGGCGAGCCGGCACCGTTGAACACCACCTTTATCTCTTTCCATTCATCGCCGTTTGCATTTCCGGTCAGCGAGTACGAGATGAGGTTGGGAGTCTTCTTGCTGTCGATTCGGTCGAACTTCAGGTGACGGGCTATGTCGGCGGCCGATGTCATGCGGAATGCGGGATGAGCCTTGCGCAGAGCCACAAGTCCCTTGTAATAATCGAACTGGTCTCGGTATTTCGCCTTGTTGCTCCAGTCGATGGCGTTGATCGAGTCGGGGCTCTTGTAGGAATTGTGAACGCCCTGCTTGTCGCGGAAAACCTCCTCGCCGGCAAACATAAAGGGAGTGCCCTGAGAGGTGAACACGATTGTCTGAGCCAGTTTCGCGGCAGCAAGCATGTTCTGCTCAGGCTCGCCTTCCATCGACTTGCGGAGCTTGTCGGTCAGACATAGGTCATCGTGGCACGACACGTAATTCACAATCATTTCAGGAGATTTGGCGTAAGGGAATTTCGAATTGTTTCCATTGCTGAAATCCACCTGCGGATGGTCTGTGGCGGCCACTATGCCGATCTTCACGGTCTCTTCGAGCCCAGGCTTGCCGGTGGCGAATCCGCGGTCGGCCGCGTTGGTGTAGTGGCCTTTCACCGCGTCGCGCAGGTCATCGGAGAATACAGCTATGTCTGTCATCTTGCCGACATTCTCCTTCAGAGCCCGTCTCTCGGTCTGAAGAGGTGAGTCGCCAGCCGTCCAGCCTTCGCCGTAAACGAATATGGACGGATTTATCTTCTTAAGCTCCGCTGCCACCTCGTTCATTGTCTCGGTGTCATGTATGGCCATCAGGTCGAACCTGAAACCGTCGATATGATACTCGTCGGCCCAGTATTTTGTGGAGTTGATTATGAAATCGCGCATCTGGCGGAGGTCGGATGCTGTCTCGTTGCCGCAGCCCGATGCATCGGAATAGCGTCCGTCATCCCAGTGACGGTGGTAATATCCCGGAGCGGTAAGCTCGAAATTGGAGGCATCGTTGTCGGCTGTGTGGTTGTAGACCACATCCATGATCACGCCGATCCCCGCGTCATGCAGGGCTTTGATCATCTCCTTCATCTCGCGGATTCTTGCCGCCGGATCGGAAGGGTTGGTCGAATAGCTTCCTTCAGGCGCGTTATAGTTTAACGGATCATATCCCCAGTTGTAGGTATTGTCCTGAAGGTTGAGCTCGTCAACTGAATTGTAGTCGTATGAGGGGAGAATGTGCACATGTGTCACTCCGAGCTCCTTGAGATGGTCGATGCCGGTCTTCATGCCTTGGGGAGAGAGTGTGCCGTGTTCGGTCAGAGCAAGGAATTTACCCTTGTTGGCTATGCCCGACGACGGATGCATCGACATGTCGCGGTGATGCATCTCATATACTATGACGTCGGTGAAGTTCCTGACCGCCGGGCCTTTGTCGGTGTCCCATCCGGCCGGGTCGGTGCTGTCAAGGTCGATCACAGCCGCGCGTGCGCCGTTCACGCCCACGGCTTTCGCCCAGACGCCGGGTGTCTCGTCGAGCCATTTTTCCCCGTCATTGATCTGGAACGTATAGAATTTGCCATATAGTTTTTCCGGAACAGACGCGGTCCAGGTGCCGGTGGCCGGATCTGACTTCATCTGAAGAGTCTTGACGGCCGAGCCGGTGTGGCCGTTTTCGTAGATGTTGACACGGACTTCGGAAGCTTTCGGACTCCAGAGCCTGAAGCGGGTTCCCGAAGCGTCTACCGTCAGTTCGAGATCCTCTCCGTTGTAGGCGGGCCAATCGATAAATCTGACGTCATATTTGCTGTTGGTCTGTGCGCTGACAGCCGCAGGCATTCCGCAAGTCAGCAGGGCAGATGCCATTATAAGTGATAATTTAGAATGAAACATTATGGTTATAAAGTTTATTTAATGAAGAATGATATTGACTTAAAAGCTTAAGACCGAGTATGCTGTGTCCATGTGCGTGTGGATGGTGCCGGTCATAGTCTGCGAAGCACCCGCGGCACAAGATCCCGCTCGGTGTTGCCGAAACGGACCCTGTATGACTGTGCCGCCGGATCGAACGACACTATCACTCCGCGCCCGAACACGCGGTGTTCGACCTCGGTGCCCGGCGACATCGGGGCGTCGCCACCTTCTCCGAGTTCGGCGTTGAGCAGTGTGACCATGTTGCGCGTGCCTTCGGTGAGCGAAGGATCCGGATCGCCTTCCACAGTCAGCAGCACCTCCGGAATCTCGGTCAGAAACCTGGAGGGATATTTCAGTGTGCCGTTGTCGTTGAGATAGCCTTCCGATTCCGAGAGATATAGCATGCCCCGGGCGCGTGTCACTGCCACATACATCAGACGTCTTTCCTCCTCCTCGCCATCCTTGCGCCGCTCGCGTATCGACCTGTGGCTGGGGAATACACCCTCCGTAAGTCCGGTGATGAAGACCGTCGGAAACTCAAGCCCTTTTGACTGATGGATGGTCATCAGCCGTATGCGGTCTTTGTCTGACGCGTTGTCGGCGGTTGTGTAAAGAGCTATTTCCTGCAGATAGGCAGGAAGGGTGCGGTCGTCATCCTCATCGTTCGACAGCTCGAATTCCTTCATCGAGTTTATGAGTTCGGCGATGTTCTCGAGGCGGTCTTCCCGCTCGTCCATACGGTAAAGGTCGGCCAGCCCGCTCTCTGTGAGAATTCTGTCGGTAAGTTCGGAAACGGGCATCCGCTCCGAAAGCGCCCGCATCGTGTCGATCAGCGATATGAAGTCCGATATCGGTTTACGGTTGAATTTGGTAGTGCCCGATGCGAGTCTCAGTGCCCTCATAAGAGATATTCCATCGGTGTCGGCGAGAGCCTTCAGTGCCGATAGCGATGACTTGCCGAACTTGCGAGCCGGCAGGTTTATTATCCGAGTGAATGCCATGTCGTCGGCGTCTGACGCTATGAGCCGCAGATAGCAGATCACATCCTTAATCTCCTTGCGCTCGAAAAACCTCACGCCGCCCCATACACTGTATGGCAGCTTGCGGCGAAGCAGAGTCTGCTCAAGTCCGCGCGAAAGAAACGAACTGCGGTAAAGAATTGCGAAATCGCGCGGTGAGTCGCCGTCGCGCAGTCCCTTCTCGATAGTGTCGGCTATGAATTCCGACTCCTCACGCTCGGAGCGGCAGTGACGGTAGAGGGCGCGGCGCTCGTTCAGACGCATCGTGTAAAGTTCCTTGGGAACGCGGTTGCGGTTGTTGGCTATGATACTGTTGGCGATCTCAAGTATGTCGGGAGTTGACCGATAGTTCTCGTTGAGAATTATGTCGGTCTCCGCCTTGAAATCCACAAATATCCTCGGGTTCGCCCCGCGCCATTCATAAATGGCCTGATCCGGGTCTCCGACCACGAAGAGGTTGCCGTGGCCCGAGGCGAGGATATTGAGAAGTTTCCAGTCGTCGGAAGAACAGTCCTGCACCTCGTCGACCATTATGTAGTTGAGTTTGTCGGTCCAGTAGTCGCGGGCGTCCTGAAAATGGTTGAGGATGTAGATGGTGAAATATATGAGGTCATCGTAGTCGAGCGCGTAGTGTTTGAGCTGCAGTCTCATGTATCTCACCTGAGCGTCAGGACACTCCGTCGGACTCGCCGGCAGCAGATGATGCTGTATGTATGCGTTGATGTCGTTCCCTTTGAGCGCGGCCACTTGCTTTATAAATCTCTCGGCGGTCAGCTTACGGCGGTCGATGGCGAATTCCTCCATTGCCTGAAGGGCGAGCTGCTTGGCGTCCTCCTCGTCGATGACGGTGAAATTCTTCGGATATCCTATGCGGTATATCTCGCGCCTCAGAAATTTGACGCAGAAACTGTGGATCGTGCAGATGAAGTCATTGACACTTCCGCGGTCCACCATCCTCGCGATGCGGCTTTTCATCTCCTGTGCGGCCTTGTTGGTGAAAGTCAGGCAGAGTATGTTGCCGGCTGATATGCCGAGGTCGTTGACCAGAAAGGCATACCTGTGTGCCAGCACGCGCGTTTTGCCTGAACCGGCTCCGGCCACGACACGCACGCGTCCTTCCGATGCCTCCACGGCTTCCTGTTGGCGGGCATTAAGACGCACCGCACCCGCTGTCGCTTCCTTTTCAGCCATATGCGTCAGTCTCTTCAGTCATCCGGTGTGACAGGAATGCGGAAATAATAGCGCGAGCCGTCATGATAGCTGCGGTCGGGTATGATCTGGCAGTCGAGCAGCAGGGTGATTATTCGGCAGATGAAGCGTCCCGCGCCTTTGCGGTGAAGCACTTTGCGCGCGGTAAGCAGATTGTCGAATATCTGCGGATCGTCAGGGTCGGCTGCAGATACACCTTTTGTGGTGATCACAAAGTCGATATGGCTGTCTGAGACGCGACGGCATGACAATGTGACTCGCGACTCAGGCGAATAATCTATAGCGGTGTCACAGATATGCTTGATTATCACGCAGAGGCATTCCGTGTCGGTTGTTATGTCGAAATCATCCTCCACATATTCCACCGACAAAGTCCCCTCGCGATCCGCCGACTCCCTGACCATTGACTCAACTTTGCGCATCACTGCATCGACCGAAATCTCCTGAATGTGCTTCTTGAGATCTGCGTGCCCAGTGGCTGCTATGAAAAGAAGGTCGTTTATGATGCTTTTGGTCATGAAGAGTGAAAGCTGATCCCACTTTATACCGCTTTTGCTCATGCGTTTCTGCCAGCTTTCCGCCATATCATCACCGGCAAGCGGATCAGGCATGTCGGTCGCGTCATAATAGATTGAATTCCTCAGCTGCTCACGCTCTTGGCGGATGTTGTCGACAACCTCGCCCATACTGCTGGCGTTTCTCTTGAACCGTCCCCAGTGATAAAGCAATGTCACGAGAATGACCAGAAGGATTATGAAAGCCCCCGACACAAAAGTCATTAGCCTTCGTGCCGACATTATCTCGTCACTCTGGTTCTCGAGCTCGAGCTCGGTGTTGCGGGTTCTGAGATCCTGCACGTCATATTTTATCTGCAGTTCCCTGTATCTTTCCGACGCTTTCAGCCTGTTAAGTTCTTCAAGAATGGCTGAATACTCCTCAAGTGCCTCGACTTTGGTGTCATCGTCACCGGTGTTGCCGGCGGCATCGATCAGATATTCAAGCACCTGCTTGCGCACAGGCAGAGAAGTATCCTCGTCAAGCATACGCTTCAGGTAGGGAATCGCCGCGTTGTAGTCACCCGCCGCAGTGTAGTAATATGCGTAAAAACGGGGGTGGTTGTCTATGTCGTTTCTTATGTCGATATTGTTTTCTCTCAGTTTCATGCTCCTGGAGTACAGATCCTCCAGTTCTCCGGGTCGCAGAGCCTCATGATTGCGCATCATGCGTCGGTAGCAGACATAGCGGCTTATGTCGTAGTTCCGGTATTGCCTTCCTTTGTCGTGGTATTTCTTCACAAGACCATCGATGATTGAGAGCAGCTGGCGGTCGGCTTCTACAGATTTTTCCGCTTCGCCTGCATCGGCATATACGTTTGCCGCCTCGGCATAGACAATGTTGGGTATGGCGTAGAGTTTGAACTGCGATGATGTGGCCAGTGCTATCAGACGGTCAAGATACTCCTTGAGCATATCGCCCGACGCGTCATTGCGCAGATACTCCACAAGGGTGAAAAGGTCGAGCAGTCGCTGGTTGTTGCTCTTCGCCGTCTTGCTGTCTTCTTCTGAAAGAATGCGGATGATCTCGTTCTGCCGGTCAGCCTCCCCCTTCGTGTGCGTGGAGAGACTGAGGCGTTTCATCCGCAAAAAGAGGTGCGTCTCCTTCTGTTCCTGTGATTTTGGAATAAGCGACACCTCCTTCTCGATCTCCGCCAGGCTGCGGTCGTCGTGGAAATAGGCCGTAAGCTGGCGGCATATGTCGAGACGTGTCGTGATGTCTCCGGTCCGGGTGGCTATTTCATATATCCTGTCGCCGATCTCACGTCCTTCGCTGCGTGGAAGCACATCGAGTATGTCATAAAGGATGCATATGGAGTCTTTGGCTGTATTTGCATGCGAGAGTTTTGTCTTGAGCATCGAGGCTGTCTCATGCTGGTAGTCGGTTCGGACAACGGCAGACACAACGGCAGCTGTTATCAACGTAAGTGCAACAGTCAGTAATCTTCTTTTCATTACATTTCAGATGTTTGTGCGCCATCAGCATCGCAGACGGAGACGCATTCCACAAAATTAACCTTTTTTGCCGAATATAGCAAAGGAAAGTGAAAAAATCGTATCTGTCGCGGATTTGTCCGTATGTGCGTATATACTTGACATGCCGTGATTTCGTTAAAAAGTAAAAGGCTTTCTATGATGCACCGATACAGATATGCTGTGGCGATATTCGCTGCGCTTCTTCTCTTTCCTCCGGCGCGGCTCTGTGCCGAAGTGAACAGTGATCCCTATATTCCCTCCATTCTGATTGTGGAAGACGACCGCGAGGCCGACGAACTTGAGCGGCAGGGCGTGATAATATGGCATCGCCGCGCGGACATGGCTCTTGCCCTTGTGCCCCGCGACTTGCCGGGCCTGTCACGTCTGAAAGGGCGCGGCTTTAATGCGCGCGGCCGGCGTGCCGTTCCGGCTCTTGATATCGCTAAGACATATTATGGTGCCGACAGGATATTGTCGGGTTCCGCATTGCCCGGCCCGTATACAGGCAAAGGAGTGGTGGTCGGCTTCTGCGATTCGGGCTTCGATCCCAACCATATAGCCTTCCGCGGTGCTGACGGCAGAAGCCGCGTGCGACGGCTTGTCTATTACGATGAACCCGCCGGTATCCGCAAGGTTATGGATTCTCCTGATGAGATAGCGTCGTGGACAACTGACAATGCCGATATGTTTCACGGCACCCATGTGGCCAACATCATTGCCGGAGGCTACAGTGGAAATGCCTATTCGGGCATGGCTCCCGACGCGGAGATCGTTGCGGCAACATCTAGACTATACGATGCCGGAATACTGTCGGCGTGCGAGGATATAGTGGATTATGCTCGTTCGGTCGGCAAACCGGCGGTAATAAACCTGTCGCTGGGCAGCTACAACGGCCCGCACGACGGCTCGTCACTCTTCTGCCGTTATCTTGACCTGATAGGTGAGGAGGCCATAGTCTGCATTGCCGCAGGCAACGAGGCTGACGATTCCCATTCATACATCATGGATTTCAGCGAGGAGGCACATAGCTGGAGGGCGCGTCTGCATTCCCGCGACGGATCGCAGTTCAGCATGTACGGCATGACTGACGTCTGGAGCCGCGACAGACGCCCGGTCGGTGTCCGGGTGCTCGTCTACGATCTATCGAACGGCACATGTGTCTATGAGTCGCCTGCCGTCTCAGGCCCCGAAGAGGGTGTATTGACTCTTTCGTCGGATGCTGATCATGAGCTTGCCCGCTATATTGACGGAGAGATCCGCGTGCATGGATACGTCAGCTCTCTCAACGGACGATGGGTGACGGAAGTGGAGTATGATTTTCGTTCGCCCGAACCGGAACCATCGTATGTCGATTATCCCCGCGCACGCTATGAGCTCGGTCTTGAGTTCTCCGCCGAACCCGGCGTGCATATGGATGTCAACAGCGACGGGCAGTATTCGCTCCTGCGGGTCTGGCCCGGATATGAGTATCCCGGAAACGATATGTCGGTCAGCGACATTGCCACCGGACGCAATGTGGTGTGTGTCGGAATGTACAACAACCGCTCTTCCGTGCCGGTGTGGAGCGGAGGGGAGCGTCAGGTGAACGCCGAACCGCTTACGGTCAATGTCGGTTCCGGCTACGGGACTCTTACAGATGGCCGCGTGCTTCCCCACACAGTAGCGCCGGGTGGATTTATCGTGTCGGCCAGCAATTCATATTACCCGGAGGCTCACCCCGGGCGCATGCCGATCATCAACGCCGTAGCCGAGGTTGACGGACGAAAATATTACTGGGATACCGATGCCGGAACCTCGATGTCTACGCCGTTCGTGGCCGGGACTCTCGCCGCTTGGCTTGAAGCCGACCCGACGCTGACTGCGGGGCGCGTGCTCGATATTCTTGAAACCACAAATACAAGAGATTATCCAGACGCGGGGAATCCGCGCCACGGCCGGGGATGGTTCTGTCCTTATGACGGCCTTGTCGAGGTGCTTGCCGGAACAGGGGTGTCAGCCGGGTCCGCCGATGCGGCGTTGCCCGCCATTCTGATTTCCGGAGACTCGGCTCTGATCATGAATCTTTCGTCCGACACGATGACCGTATCCGTTTATTCTTCCGCCGGCTCCGAGGTGATGAAGGTTCAGGTCTCCGGCCCGTCGGGGCGCGTCGATCTGTCGGGATTTCCACGAGGTGTCTATGTCATGACGGTCGTCAGGCAGTCGGGTGATCCAGTGGTGAGCAAATTCATGCGGTGAATCGGCGATCGGAGAGGATCAGATACTCAGGCATTCCGGATAGCGGGCCTTGAAGTCTGCGTACATTCGCCGGGTCTCTTCTCTGAATCTCTCCGCTGCCTCTCCGTCGGAAAGGATAGGGCGGTGGTTCATCCGCTTTGCTATCGCCCGGCCTTCCTTTATGAATAGTCGCCCGCCGTCGTCAAGGCAAGACTGCGTGAAGATCTCCCATATGTAATCAACCGCCGTCTCCGACGGGTGTACCAGATCCGCGGCGTAAAATCTGTAGTCGCGAAGATCATCGTTGACAATCTCATATGCCGGAAAGTAATAACAGAAGTCGAGGTCTGAGCACAGACTGTCGATGGCAAGCAGCAGCGTCGCTTTCGACAGATTGTTCTCATGAAGGCCGTCGCGCACATGTCTGACCGGACTGACCGTGAACATCATTCTCATGTCGGGGTATCGTTCGCGCATCCGTCGGGCAAAGGTTTTCCACACGCCCGTGATCTCCTCTGCCGCGACGCGGCGGCGTGTGAACATAGCCGGAGGCTGCTTGTGGCAGTTGGCCACAATCCCGCAGGTAGCTGGGCTATTGTCCATACTGCCGTTATTGCGGAGCCAATAGCAGTAGGCAGTGCCGAATGTGATGGCAATCGTCGGATTAATGGCCAGACATTCTCTCACCGACCTGTGGGCTGCCATGAATTTATCAATAATCTCCTCGCGGCTGAGCGACGAGAACGATGAGTCGAAAAGCCATGAATGCCATATGCCTCCTGATTCGAAAAGCGACTCGGCGAAACGTGACTCGGCGTCGGCATCGAAAAGCATAAGCTCAAGCACACGGGCTATCGAAAGCGGGTTGAACAGCACTCCGAGCGGGTTACGGGCGTCCCAGAGCGACTCTCTCATGCGTCTTCCCATATTGTCGGCAAAGCAGGAGCCGGTAAGTATCAGCGGTTTATCAGGTCTGAACACGATCTCTCCCTTGCCATACGCTGTTTCTGTCCTGAATTTCATGCCGGCAAAAGTAACGAATTATCCCCAATAAGGCAAACGCCCGCAGTCCGGTGTCGTCTGCCAATGGTTAAAAATAGTCATTGCATGGTTCGGAAAATAGAACTAATTTTGCAGTATCAATCCGGCACAGGCTGCCTTTCTGCAAGTTGTGCCGGAATCAGAACGTTAACCAATACTTTTAAGTCATGAAGAAAATAGCATCTATTGTTCTCTGCCTCATTGCCGGAACTGTCTCAGTGTTCGGGGCATCCTCACACGGAGGCGTGACTAACGTCGAACCTCCTTTCTGGTGGACCGGCATGTCCAACGATACCCTTCAGATCATGGTGACGGGACCAGACATAGCTTCGGCCGATTTCTCGATCGATTACGCCGGTGTGACTCTTGACCGTCAGGTCGCCCTCGATTCCAAAAACTACAAGTTTCTTTATCTTGCCGTAGCTCCCGATACCAAACCCGGAAAAATCGACATCCGCTATCGTCTCGGCGGCAGGAAATCATCTTTCCCCTATGAACTGAAGGCCCGCGACCGCGCTGCTTCCGAATACAAGGGCTTCGATGCGGGCGACGTGCTTTATCTCCTTATGCCCGACCGGTTTGCAAAGGGTCTTGACGACAATGATATAGACATGTCGGGTCTCGACTATCCCGTCGGTGCGGACCGCAGCAACCCCAACGGCCGTCATGGCGGCGACATGCGGGGCATACGCAACCATCTTGACTATATAGACTCGCTCGGCGTGACGGCGATATGGGTCTGCCCGGTGCTCGAAAATGACATGCCCGGCGGCAGCTATCACGGTTACGCCACAACCGACTATTACAACATCGATCCCCGTTTCGGCTCCAACCGGGAGTGGAACGAGCTTATAGCCGAGGCACACAAGAAAGGTCTGAAAGTGGTGATGGACATGATCTTCAACCATTCCGGCTCAAACCATCCATGGATGAAGGATGCTCCCTCGAAAGACTGGTACAACCATCCCGAGGCCGACGAGATGACAAACTACCGTCTCACCACGGTCCACGATCCATACGTGTCTGATTATGATCTCGACCACACTGTCAACGCTTGGTTCGTGCCCTCCATGCCCGATCTCAACCAGCGCAATCCGCATCTGATGAAATATCTGACACAGAACTCCATCTGGTGGATCGAGTCGTCGAAGATCGACGGCATACGCATGGACACATACCCTTATGCCGACATGAGGGGCATGGCGCAGTGGGCTGCCGACGTTCTCCGCGAATACCCCGCTTTCAACATCGTCGGCGAATGCTGGTATGCCAACGAGGCTGGTTCGGCCTTCTGGCAGAGCGGCAACAAGCTCAATCCGGTCGATACGCACCTGCCGAGTGTCATGGACTTCTTCTATATCCTCAACGGACGCAAGGCATTCTCTGAAGATACCAATCCGTGGGGAGGACTCAATGCCGTCTACGATCACCTCGCCAACGACTTCCTTTTTCCCGATCCCCAGAAGATACTTACGTTCCTCGACAATCACGACACAGACCGGTTTCTTGCAGCGATGCCGGATTCTCTCGACGTCTGGAAGCAGGCCGTGGCTTTTCTGCTGACATCGCGCGGCATACCTCAGCTTTATTACGGAACCGAGCTGCTCATGAACGGTTCGAAAGAGGGTAGCGACGGCTATGTGCGTCGCGACATGCCGGGCGGTTTCCCGGGCGACACCACCGACGCCTTCACCCGCGAGGGGAGAACCGATATGCAGAACGAGGCGTGGGACTATCTCTCGCGCATTCTCAACTGGCGCAGAGGCGAGGCACGCGACGTGATGGCACGCGGTTCGCTCAAGCATTTCATGCCCCAGAACGGCCTCTACGTCTATCGCCGCAAGCTCGGCGACAAGGAGGTGACTGTGCTCCTCAACGGCCGCGACATGCCTCTTGAGGTTACTATGGAGCGCACCCTCGAAATAATGCCTTACGGCACAGTGCTCCGCAACATCCTGACCGATTCGGATGTTACCATTTCAGAGAAGATGACTTTCGCTCCTCGCGAGGTCATGATTCTTCAGAACTGGTGACACGAATCCGATGGCAAAAGAGAAAAGTTGTGAAATATTAAGGAGAAAAATCCGCAGATTCGGGCGCGGCGTGCGTCGCGCCCGGATCGGATATCTGCGGTGGCAGAACGCGCACCTCCCACAAAGTGTGGTTCTTGTCATGATAGCCCTTTTTATCGGGGTCTCCACCGGCATCGCTGCTGCAGCTCTCAAGGAACTCGTCAGGCTTCTCAACAGCATGATTCTTGCGGATGTGCGTGTCGGACAGCCTGACTTCAGGCTGCTGCTGTGGCCGGTCGCCGGTATTTTTCTGACCGGCATATACCAGCGGTATGTAGTGCGGGGAAGCGTGGCCAGGGGAACGCGCATCATCCGCCAGGATCTCGACACCGGGCGTTACCTGATCAGTCCGTTCACTATATTCAACCCTGTCGTGGGGTGCTCGGTGACGATCGGAACCGGATCGACCGGAGGAACCGAAGGCCCGACTGCATTGAGCGGAGCTGCCATAGGGAGCGTGGTGGGCCGTTTTTTCGGTCTTTCAAGCGCGTGGCTCAGACTGCTCGTCGGAATCGGTGCCGGAGCCGGTATCGCCGCGATCTTCAAGTCGCCGGTGGGTGGTGTGCTGTTTGTTCTTGAGGTGCTCCAGTTGGAAATGTCGTCTCTGCCGGTGCTGGCTCTTATAATTGCCTGTCTTCTTGCATCGACCACGGCTTATCTTCTGAGTGACTTTACGTTCGATATTTTTTTCGACCGCACTCTTCCTTTTGATCCCCACATGCTCGGGTGGGTGGTGTTGCTCGGAGTTTTCTGCGGGCTCTACAGTGTATATTATACCTATACCAAAAGCCGTGCGACACGCTTGTTCACCGCGATTCGCAATCCATGGCTCGCTTCGGCTGTCACGGGCGGCGCTATGTCGGTGGGCGTTTTCATGTTTCCTTTGCTTTTCGGCGAGGGATTCAATGTCATCACTTCGCTTGTCAACGGCTCAGAGGTGTCATTTACCGCAGCCGGCATACTGGCCGGGCATGACGGATTCTTCTGGATGCTTGCAGGACTTCTTGCCGTCATGCTTCTCAAAGGAGTGCTTGTGGCCGCCTCATATTGCGGCGGCGGTGTGGCGGGTGATTTTGTGCCGACATTCTTTGCCGGTGCTCTGGCCGGTTATCTTTTCTCGGTTCTCTGTGACGTTGCGTTGGGCACGCATCTGCCGGCATGGTTCTTCGCTCTGACCGGCATGGGTGCTGTCATGGCCGGCACACTGCACGCGCCGCTGATGTCGATATTCATACTCTGCGAGACAACCGACACATTCGGATATATATTCCCGTATCTTATCGCGGTTGCCGTATCATATGCCACTGTCAAGCTCGTCACCCCCCGGTCTTGGTATGGCGAGACCGGCCATGATGACCTTATGGCCTTGATTTCAAAAAGAAAGGCTCTCTCCCTTCGTGCCGATGCAGTGCGGAAGCGGAGCGTATCAGCCGCGCCGGGGCATTCGCGCCTCAGAACCTCAGATAAAACGATACCGGATCGAAAATGACAGAATATGGTGTCCCGCCCCGGCGGGGCACATCGCTTTTCTCGTAGTAGAACGATTTCTGTCTGTCCCAGCTTTCAAGATCTGCCTTGCGTGTCTGGCCGGGAGGGATGTCGCACACAAGCCTCACGAACCGTTTGTGAAGCTGGCGCCCGTCGGTTGTCAGGTATTCCACATACATCGTTATGCCGGTCATCGTGCGGTCAGTGTCATTGGTTATGAAGAAAGACTCTGTCCTGCTTGTGCGTGGCTTGTCATAGCCGGAGAAAGCGATCTGCGACAGTTTGTATCCGTTGTTGCAGTCTGTGCATTGCGAGGCTACCATGAAGCTGCCTCGGGCCATCTCCTGTTCTTCGGCGGCGGTTTCGGTCTGCTTGCCTGTGTCAAGTCTGTATCCTTTCTTGCGCGCGTCGGCAAATTGCGGCGTCATCACTGAGACCGCGAGGATTATTGCTGCAGATATCTTGCTGTTCATAGATAATCGGGTTGTCTGCGGGTGTTGGCGGGATAGATCCTGACCATGCCGCGGGGCAGAGCGTCAAGCGGATTCTTGACCGAGATCCTGACCGCGCGCCAGAACGAAGGTAGAAACCAGCGCGACGCCAGCGAGAATTTCATCTTCCGCCCCTGCACGAGCAAGGCGTCGTTTTTCTCATCAAGCACCGCGAGACATTTCCCGGGGTTGCCGGCTGCCCCCTTGAGTTTTGTCCGGTAGAGGGTCATCTCGAATTTTGTCGGGTCGGGCGATGCCTGCATCTGTCCGATCTCCTCGCCGGGCACGAGACGGGTGTCGGGCGATTCCACCACGGTTATGACATAGCGTGTGGCACTGGCCGTCTGCTTCCTTACGAGCACGCGTGTCTCGTCTTCGGGAAATTCCCATATCCCTTCCACCCGGTGTGTCATGGTGCTGTCACACCAGTCGCGGGCCGCTCCCATGTCGGTGATGCTGTCGGCCCGGATTGCAGCCGCATGTGCCGCGATCAGGAGTGTCAGGATAATCAGGTGTCTCATTTCCGGTTGGTCTGCGGGAGCAGCGGGTTTATTTTGTTGAGAACGTATATGATATGCCGACGCTCAGTATCTCTTTGAGCATCAGCTTGCGCCACTGGCGCGATATACTCGAGTCCGCCGATGTGTCATAGCGCAGATGGGCGTAGATCTGTGTGGAGAACACCCGCGAGAACTGGAAGTTCAGTGTGTTTTCCCAGTCGGTCTGCAGCATCCGGTAGTCGCTGAAGATGAACAGCCGTGTGGTGTATGTGGTGTTTCCCCATATCTTTGCGTAGAAGTTGAGTTCGGCGTTGCTACCGACCTCATTGACCCATTTGCGGTCCTGAAGTATGCCGAACTGCGCGTGGTCTACTTTCTGGTCGATGCACGTCTTGAGGTTGTATGACACCGGAGAGATCGAAGCTGAGAATTTCAGGGTCTTCTTGGCGTTCTCTTTCGAATACGTCATACCGAGACCGAGGTTCAGCTCGCCGGGCGAGAGAAATGACGCGGTGCGCGTCATCGAGTTGGCCGGATAGCTGTTCATGAACTGAGTCTTGAACTGTGCGAGAAAAGAATAGTACCAGTTGTTGACTGCCTTGTAGCCGGCTTTCAGGTTGTACTGGAAGAGATCCTGCGAGACCGAATATTTGTGGCACTCGTCATCGGGTGTGGAGTTTATGGCCAGCTTGTACGATACGGTGCTCTGGAAAATCAGTTTGGGATGATACACCGGGTTCAGTTGCACATCCCAAAGGAAGTTTCCGAGAAACGCAAGATAGCTGTTGCCGCCCTGATACCAGTTTCCTGAAACGTAGGCCTGCGAGAGCTGCAGCCCGATGTTGAAAGTGTGCAGCCAGTTTATGCGTTCGCGGTCAGTCGGTACGGGCACGGCGCCGGTTCCGATCGGTGCCGGAAGATCCTGTTTTTTGAGGAACCCTCTGAAACTCTGGTCCTCTTTGGGGAGTCTCGGAGGTACAGGCAGATCCCAGTATGCGTATTCGATCAGTTCGGGGTGATCGATCATCACCGAATATACAAAGTCTTCCTGAAAGTCATAGGTGTCGCGCGTGCGGCTCAGCCATTGAGGGGTGGCGGATCCGAAAGCCACAGGCAGATCTTCCCTGTCGGGAATCACGGGCTTCTCTTCTGCCGGAAGATATCCTGCCCAGAGAAGGGAGTCGAGAAATGTGGATATTTCATCCTCGACTGTGTCGGTCGCGGCCAGTTCACGCCAGGATCTGTCAATGGTCTGCTGGTCTGGAAAATCTGCGCCGAATGAGCGGCGCGGCATATGTCTGTATCCGAGAAAGACTCTGGGTGCGAGTGATTTGTTGATAGCCGTGCGGTATATTGCGCCGCTCAGATCAGGCCCTGTGTCGGGCCGTGTCTCCGCAAGCGGTTCATGATCATTGCCGACAGGTTGTTCGCCGGTCAGGTCGGGAAGTACAAGCTGCGGGTTGTTGATGCCGGTGGAAAACGCTGCCGATGTCATAACCGACAGCGCGGCGGGAATCAGTAATCTCTTCATTGCCGGTTCTCTTGTTCCCGCGCCGGCGTGAAGAGAGCCGGCGCGGAATCAGGTTGAAATCTGTAGTCAGGTTAGTGTTGGTTGTCAGGCGGGTTGTCATTCCTTTCCGGCCTGGGGTACAGGGCGGTCTGAGCCGTCGAGTATCCGGTCGTATCCATCTGAATTTATCACCTTCAGGGCCTCGCGGAATATCGGGTCATATCTGTTGTAGACCTTGAAGTAGGTGGCCTGGTCATACAGGTCGCGTCCGATCAGAGCCTTCAGATTCATGCGGAAAAGAGGTTCGCTCTGTCTGGCCTGTTCCTCGTTGAACTCGACACCCTCTTTTGTCGCCATTGCGTAGAGGCTGTCGAGCATTGACGGGGTTATCTCGAATCCGTTCACGAATTCGGTGTCGGTCTTATATCTTTTCTTCAGTTCCTTACGGTTGTCGTCGACAAACCTGATGGTGAACTGGTTGATGGCTCCCTTGGCCACTACGTCGCGGTAGTATTTGGTGAAGTCGGCTGTGTCAAGAGGCACAAACACATCGGGCGATATGCCTCCACCTCCGTAGATGACGCGTCCTGACCGCAGGGTGTTGACCCTGAGCGAATCGACATATTTTATCGAGTCGGCGTGCATAAGCTCGCCGCTGTTGAGACGGTCGATTATGTCGTGGCGGTATCCCTTGCTGTCGCCGTTGGTGTAAGGTTTCTGTATGTCACGTCCCGTAGGAGTGTAGTAATGGGCCACGGTCAGCCGCATCATCGATCCGTCGGGAAATGGGAAGGGCCGCTGCACAAGGCCTTTGCCGAACGTGCGCCGTCCCACGATCACGCCGCGGTCCCAGTCCTGCACCGCGCCGGCTGTGATCTCCGACGCCGATGCGCTGTACTGGTTGGCCATCACCACGAGACGTCCGTCGCTCAGCAGCGGTTTTCCCGAACTCGGCCGTGCCGTATAGTCGTATCGAGGTGATGTGCGTCCCTCTGTGTAGACAGCCATGCGGCCCGGTTCGAGGAGCTCGCCGAGTATCTCGACTGCGGCGTTGAGATAGCCGCCGCCGTTGTCTGACAGGTCGAGAATCAGTTGCTGCATGCCCTGTTTGCGCAGGTCTTTCACGGCGGTGGCGAATTCCTTAGGTGTCTCGGCGGAAAATTTGTTGATGCGGATGTAGCCTGTGCGCGGGTCGGCCATATAGGCCGCATCCACGCTGTAGATAGGTATGTCGGCGCGGGTGATCCTGAAGTCGATGGTGTCGTTTGCGCCGGCGTTGCGCCGCAGCACCTTGACATCGACTGTCGTGCCTTTCGGACCGCGCAGACGCTTCATTATGGCGGAATTTTTCATGCCGACGCCCGCTATTGCGGTGTCGTTGACCGCGATGATGCGGTCGCCTGATAGAACGCCGACACGTTCCGACGGTCCGCCCGATACGGTCTGGATCACATAAAGCGTGTCCTTGTTCATGTTGAACGTTATGCCGATGCCGCTGAAGTTCCCGGCCAGCGGCTCGTTGAGCTCGCGGGTCTCCTCGGCCGTCGAATACTGAGAGTGAGGGTCAAGCTCCTCGAGCATGCTTCTTATGGCGGTCTCGACGAGTTTGTTCTCGTTGACCGTGTCCACATAATAATCGGCTACTATGAGTTCGGCCATTCGCAGCTTCTGGTCAAGCGGAAGCACGTTTTTTTGAGCGAGTAGTCCCGATGATATCAGGAGCCCTGCGGCAAGTATCGTATAAAACAGTTTTCTCATTTCAGTCGGTTTGATTGTTGATTGATCGCTCACCTGCATTCAGGAATTGTCAGGCCCGGTTTTCTCCGGCGGCAGAAACGCCGATGTGTCATAGCCGTGCGAGGCGAGCTCGCGGATCATGCTCGATGACACGAAAGCCAGTTCTGGCAGAGCGGGCATGAGCAGGGTCTCGATGCCCGATATGCGCAGGTTGACTTCCGCGAGGTTACGCTCATATTCATAGTCCGACACGCTTCTTACGCCGCGAACCATGAAGTCCGCGCCGCACAGGCGGGCAAACTCCGTTGTCAGTCCGGCATACGAGGCCACTTCCACGCGAGGGTTGTCGGCAAATATCCTTTTTATTCCGGCTACGAGCCGGTCTGTGTCGCCGCTCTCTTTGTCGGGGTTGAATCCTACGGCTATGACAAGACGGTCGCAGATCGCGAGCGTCCGGTCAGCTATCGATTTGTGGCCGACGGTGAAAGGCCGGAACGAACCGGGATAGAGCGCGGTCTTAGATCTCTGAGTCATCTTCGATAACAAGATTGTTGATGATGAAGTTCTGGCGTTCCATGGTGTTTTTGCCCATATAGAACTCAAGAAGCGATTCGGGGGAGTCTTCTTTACGGAGTCTGACGCGGTCGAGGCGCATGTCGGGACCGATGAAATCGGCGAATTCGGCATCATTGATCTCTCCGAGTCCTTTGAACCGGGTGATCTCGGCGTTGGCGCCGAACTTCGAGATTGCCGCCTCGCGCTCCTCGTCGTTGTAGCAGTAGTAGGTGTCTTTCTTCTGCTCATCTCCTTCGGCTGCCGTTTTCTTACGCCGCTTCGACTTGCTGCGGCGCACCGCGTTGCGGTCTCTGACCCGGAAAAGAGGAGTCTGGAGTATGTGGACATGTCCTTTTTTGACCAGATCGGGGAAGAACATCAGGAAGAACGTTATGACAAGCAGTCGGATGTGCATGCCGTCGACATCGGCGTCGGTCGCAATGATCACCTTGTTGTAGCGCAGTCCCTCTATGCCGTCCTGGATGTTGAGTGCGGCCTGAAGAAGGTTGAACTCGTCGTTCTTGTATACCACCTCCTGGGTCATGCCGAACGAGTTGAGCGGTTTTCCCCTCAGAGAGAACACCGCCTGGGTCTCGGCGTTGCGGACCTTGGTGATCGTTCCTGACGCGGAGTCTCCCTCGGTGATGAATATGGCTGTATCCTCGCGGGGATCTTCCATTATGTCGCCATCTTTGTTCTTCTTGGGTTTGATTGCGTCGTTGTAGTGTATGCGGCAGTCGCGCAGCTTACGGTTGTGAAGGCTGACTTTCTTGGCTTTTTCTCTGGCCAGTTTGGCCACTCCGGCCATAGACTTGCGCTCCTTTTCCGACTGCGATATCTTCTGGAGCATAGCTTCTGCCACGTCTGGATTGCGGTGCAGGTAGTCGTCAAGTTCCTTCTTTATGAAGTCGCCGATAAATTTGTTGACGGTCAGCATGCTGTTGGGAGCCACCTCCTTGCTTCCGAGCTTAGTCTTGGTCTGAGACTCGAATACAGGTTCCTGGATTCTGATGCTTACCGCCGCTACCATGCCGTTGCGTATGTCGGAAAACTCGTAGCCTTTGCCCGAGAACTCCTTGATCGTGCGGCTCACGTGCTCGCGGAACGCCGTCAGGTGTGTTCCCCCCTGAGTGGTGTGCTGCCCGTTGACAAACGAATAATATTCCTCGCCGTTCTGGTCGGTGTGCGTGAGCACGACCTCGATATCGTCTCCTTTCAGATGGATGATGGGGTAGAGCGGCGTCGACGTCATGTTGTCTTTCAGCAGGTCGAGAAGACCGTGTCGAGACAGGTATTTCTTGCCGTTGAGAAAGATCTGCAGACCAGTGTTCAGATAGGTGTAGTGCTCGATCATCGTCTCGACGGTCTCGGCGTTGAACCTGAAGTTCTGGAAAAGTGTGTTGTCAGGCAGAAAACGCACGAACGTTCCGTTTGCCTCTGTCGTGTCAGTCTGCGGAGACTCGGAGATAAGCTCCCCCTTCTCGAACTCGACTGTCACTTTCTTGCCGTCGCGGACCGACGTCACTGTGCAGTAGTCCGACAGGGCGTTGACCGCCTTGAGACCCACGCCGTTGAGACCGACCGATTTCTTGAAGTTCTTGTCGTCGAATTTGCCGCCGGTGTTGATTTCGGAAGCCACATTGCGCACTTTGCCCAGAGGGATGCCCCGGCCGTAGTCGCGCACGGTTACCTCTCCATTGTCATCGAGAGTCACATCGATGCGCGAACCCATGCCCATGTTGAACTCGTCGATCGAGTTGTCGACAACCTCTTTGATCAGTATGTAGATGCCGTCTTCGGCATGCGAGCCGTCGCCGAGCTTGCCGATATACATGCCCGGACGTCGCCTTATGTGCTCGTTCCAGCTCAGTGTCTGGATGGCGTCGTCGGTGTATGTTCCCGCCGCTGATGCCGCGGCAGGTGTATCGGGCACGGCATCGGCCGGCACGTTGTTGTCTGTCTCTGCAATATTGTCAAAAAGATCTTCGCTCATATGGGGTGTCAAGATATCCTGATTATTAGGCTGAATGCATGGCTTGCAAGTCATGCAATTTGCAAATTTAGTGAAATTTTGTGATAATTTTTGTTAAAAGAAAATATTTAATCCTCTTCAGACGTCTTTATTCTAAGATAAAGGAATCTCCTGATTAAGTTATGGAACAGTTTGATATCAGCCGTCCGCGTGCTGTCGGCGAAGTCCGCAGAGATCTTGTGCGCCGGCTCTCCACTCAGTATGGCGAAGGGGAGGCGCGTGCCATGACCGGACTGATATTCCATGCCCTGAATGGGTGGAATGCGACCGATATCGTCATTAATTCCGATAAGGATATCAGTCCGTTTGTTCTCGGGAAGATGGCAGAAATTCTCGGTAGGCTCCACGAAGGTGAACCGCTGCAGTACATTCTCGGCAAGGCGCGTTTCTACGGCATGGATCTGGTTGTCTCTCCGGCGGTGCTCATTCCCAGACCCGAGACCGAAGAACTTGTGGATATGATCGTGAAGGAGAATGCTGTCTCCGATCTGCGAGTACTTGATGTCGGCACTGGTTCGGGTGCTATCGCGATCGCCCTGTCGCGCAATCTCAGGTTTCCCGATGTGACCGCGGTCGACATATCGGCCGAGGCTCTTGCTGTGGCTTGTGAGAATGCCTGTGCCCTGCATGCCCGGATCACGTTTCTTCATGAGGATGTGTTCCGCTATGAGCCGGCTCCCGGATCGTTCGATATCATTGTCAGCAATCCTCCGTATGTGGCGGAGAGCGAGAAGAAGGATATGGATCGCAACGTGCTCGCCTATGAGCCTGCCGGTGCGCTGTTTGTCAGCGACGCCGCGCCGCTTGTATATTACGGCAGGATTTCCGCCGTGGCCTCGGACGCTCTTGTGCCGGGAGGCCGGATATATTTTGAGATCAATCCTCTTTTTGCCGAAGGTGTGGCCGCGCTTATGCGTGCCGACGGGTTTGAGGATGTGAGGCTGATCAATGACATATCAGGGCGTACGCGCTTTGCAGCGGGCAGGCGTCCGTGCGGCTGATGTGATCGTGCGGCATGCTGACATCAGACCTGCTGATTTGCAACCTACAAAAAGAAAAGTTATGGCACTTGGAAAATCTAAACCGCTTACACGTGACGAGGCTCTGGTCCGTATGGCTGGCCTTTGCGCCCGCTCCGAGCAGTGTGCGTCCGATATCGCCCGCAAGCTGCGGACGAAGGGCCTTTCATCGGCCGATATAGCTTCGGTGATCGACGAACTCAAGGAGAGGAGCTTTCTCGACGAGGCGCGTTATGCACGAAGTTTCGCGCGTGACAAGGTGCGGTTTTCCGCATGGGGACGCCGCAAGATACGAATGCATCTGCTGTCGCGCCGGATTCCGGAACATCTGGTTGTCGAAGCGTTCGAATCTGTGGGCGAGGAGGACTATGCGGCAGCTGCGGCCCGTGCGGCCCGTCAGAAAGCGGCATCGCTCGATCTTTCGCTCAGTGATGACAGAATCCGGCTCTATCGTCATCTTCTCTTGCGTGGATTCGAATCCGATGTGGCCAGAAGTGAGATCAGAAGACTTATGACGCAATGAGTCTGCTGTCGGATCTCGGCGACGCTCTCTTTCCGCGGGTGTGTCATGTGTGTGGAGTCCCGGTCGGGGGCGACAGCCCTTATGTATGCCCGGCATGCCTGGCGAGGCTTCCCCGCACAGGATATCACCGCGTGCCCGACAACGCGATGGAGCAGCGTTTCCTGGGTCTCTTCCCGTTCCGTCAGGCCACCGGTCATTTCTTTTATTCGCGCGATTCGGGTCTCGCCGTGCTGATGCATGATCTCAAGTACCACCGTTTCCCCGGGCTGGCGCGTCATCTCGGCAGGATTGTAGCCTCCGAACTTCTTTCCACCGGTTTTCTGACCGGAATCGACATGGCCGTGCCGGTGCCGATGCATTTCATGAAGCAGGCGGCGCGAGGATACAACCAGGCGGAAGAGATCGCCAGAGGCATAGGCCGCGAATCAGGCATTCCTGTCGTGCGCGCTCTTAGGGCGGTCCGTCCGCACCGCACCCAGACATCGCTTACTATTGCCGGTCGACGCGAGAATACTGACGGTCTGTTCGCTGTCAGGCGTCGGGATGATCTTGTCGGGAAGTCGGTCCTTATTGTCGACGATGTCTGCACGACCGGTGCCACTCTCGCCTCGGCGGCGGAGTCTCTGCTGGCTTCAGTGCCTGATGCCGAGGTGTCGCTCCTGACGCTCGGAGTGACATTCTGATTCGCTTAAAAAATGTAAAAATAGTCACCTTTCGCATAATATATGATGTTTTATATTTGCATTTTTATGGCAGAAGGTGTAAATTTGCAGTTTGTTAGGAGGCGCAGGCTCCGGCCTGCGTTGCTTGTTGCGCTGATTTTAAGCGTGCATAACCCAATTAACGGATCTAAATTTTCCTGATATGAAGAAACCGGATCGCATTCTTGCTGAGAAACTTCTTGAAATAAGCGCGGTGAAACTCCAGCCTGAACTTCCTTTTGTGTGGGGCAGCGGCTGGAACTCCCCGATATATAATGACAACCGCAGGATTCTCTCTTATCCCGACGTCCGCAACTTCGTGAAGGTGGAGATGGCCAAGACCATTCTCGAGACATATTCCGCTGCTGATGTGGTGGCGGCGGTGTCGACAGCCGCCATACCGTTCGGGACGCTTGTGGCCGATACGCTCGGGGTTCCGTTCGTCTACGTTCGCTCCACACCGAAAGATCATGGTCTGGAGAATCTTATCGAGGGCGATCTCAAGATGGGTCAGAGAGTTGTGATGGTCGAGGATATAGTGGCCACGGGCGGCGGTTCGCTCAAGGCGGCGGAGACGATACGCCTTGCCGGCTGTGAGGTCGAGGGGGTGGTCTGTGTGTTCAACTATGAGTTTCCCTCCACTCTCAAGCGTCTGCGCGACGCCGACATAAACACCGAGTCTCTATGCTCCTACGATGTCATGGTCGAGACTGCCATAGATACTCTTTATATTCAGCAGGGAGACGAGAAGACACTCAAGGAGTGGAGAAAAGATCCCGCCAACTGGGTGCCCGGCGAATAAGATAACTTTCTGCGGATTTCGTGAGGTGTCCGCATTGTCACTTTTTAACAAGTTTAATTACATCATGGCTACATACAAGAGCGCGACAGTGGGGTTGGCTTATCCTGCTGATAATGTTTTCGGAAAACTATCAAATCTCGAAGGTCTCGGAACCATGCTGCGCGACGTGCCGGCTGATCATGTGCCGGCCGACCAGCTCGCAATGCTCGGGCAGGTCAGGGTGACTCCCGATACAATCAGCTTTCCGGCCGGACCGGCGGGTGAGATAACGCTCAGACTGGCCGAGACAGTCTCCCCGTCTCTTATTCGTCTGGAGGGCTACGGCACCCCGGTGCCAATGTCGCTGGCTCTTCATGTCACTCCGCTCACACCTGAGTCGTGCGAAAGCTTCGTTCAGATCGACATACAGATACCGGCCATGCTCAAGCCTATGGTGAGCGGCCCGCTTCAGAAAATGGCCGACCAGTTCGCGCAGATGCTCCGTCAGGTGCCAATGACTTGACAATGACGCGTATACTGCGTTACATATTTCTTGTCGCAACTGTCGTTCCGCTGCTTGCGGCGTGCAACACGGTCGATGATGACCGCATCCCTGCCATGCCGGTCAATATCAACCTTTCCACACCCGACATGTGGGCCACATATGGCGTGGCCGGATATGGTGACTACCGACTTTTCATACGTGAACTCGGCGAACCGCGCAATTTTGCCTATACCGCCGCGACGGCTACAGGTTACGGCGGTGTGCTGCTGATTGCCGGTGTCAATCCGTTCACCCTCGACGCCGGGGTGCCCATGGCCTATGATCTGTCGTGTCCTGTCGAGAGGAAACCCGACATACGTGTGCGAATGGAGTCGGACGGTCTGCTTCCGTTCGCAGTGTGTCAGGAATGCGGCTCTCGTTACGATGTGGTGGAGCGGGGGGGCTCTCCGGTCGACGGGCCGGCTCTTTCCCAGAAGCTCGGTCTTTCACGATACGAATGCCACATGTCGGCATATGGCGGTTACCTGATAGCAAACCGTTGAACGGATGGATCTGATCGAAGGCATACTATACATGATGTGGCGAGGACTCGCCATCGGCATAATAATATCGGCGCCAATGGGACCCGTGGGGATTCTTTGTGTGCAGCGCACTCTTGAGAAAGGAAGACGCACAGGTTTCTTCACAGGAGTGGGTGCGGCGGCTTCCGATCTTTTCTATTGTCTTCTCACGGGGTTCGGCCTCTCATTCATAGAAGGTTTCCTGAAGACCAACCAGAATGCCATCCAGATCATAGGCAGCGTCGTGCTTGTCGTGTTCGGCCTCTATCTTTTCAAGTCAAATCCGGCACGCACTCTCAGGAAGCCCGACGCAGCACGCTCATCGCACCGCCGCGATATTCTGCAGGGATTTCTTTTTACATTTTCAAATCCGTTGATAATCTTTCTTATAATAGGCCTGTTCGCACGATTTAATTTCCTGTTGCCCGAGATCTCACTCCCTCATTACATCACCGGATTCGCGTTCATTTTCATAGGCGCTCTTCTATGGTGGTGGATAGTATCTTATTTTATCGACAAGGTCAGAAGTCACTTCAATCTCCGCTCGATGTGGCTTGTCAACAGGATAATCGGCTGCGTCATAATGGTCTTCGCGCTCGTGGGTGTCATAACGGCCATTAGCGGCATGGCTTCCGCCGATACACGCGGGCCTGTATACCTGAATCCGGCGCGCGGATTCGGCGCGTTTGATCCTGCCGGAGGCCGTGGGGTTCCCCTCGTCATCGAAAACAGTTCACCCGACACGATCCTTCGGTTCCTCCCCCTCGACAGGGTGGAGGAATTCTCATTTTCTTTCCGTGCCGCCAATCTGGCCAACGGATCGGGAACGGCAGGCCGCCACATTTCTCGCGACGGACGTTCAGTTGCGAAGGCTCATCCGTCATGGGGAATCGTGGTTGCCGGCGGCGGTCATGAGTTGCTGTTTTCAGTATCCACACTCGATGACGCGAGAGACGAACTGTTCCCGACACGCGTCAGGGTAGCGGCTTCGCTCGATGGAGCCGATGCCGGTGAAAAAATCCTGACGGGAGGCTTGGATCTTTTCGACGGTGACAACTCGTTTCGCCTCGGCCGGCATGGGGGCGAATATCTTTTTGCCGGGGGCAACAGATCTTATATGCCGTTGCTTGGCGTCGCCGCCCCGGCTCTCTCGCCCGACAGTATCGGCTTTTATGTCTCGCCGGGAGCTGTGCTTAGTGTCGGTTACGCCTCTCTCTGCGTGCTTGCCGACAGGCATGGCGAAGATTCATTGACCCTCCTTATGGCTGACGACAGTGAACGCGCAGCTTACTTCAACCGTTCTTCCGATGCGGTCGAAGGTGAGTGGGAGGTGTTCGACCGTATGTTCGACGACTCTCAGTTGCGTCCGGGCGGTGACTACCGTCTCGCTATCGTGGCCGAAGGGAGCGACTATCGTATAGTCTACCTGTCGGGAGCGTCAAAGGCACCCGGCAGATGGAAACCGGGAATGACCAAAGGATATCTCAGACAGTCAGGTTTCAGAGATGTTTACGACATGGAATGGATCGACCCGGCGGGGTCCCCTCTTTGCGGCGAGATCAAGGCTCAGCTTTCGGCACAGGGCATACTTGATGTGACGTTTGTGGACCACGGTTCTAATATGCGGCTAAAAAAGACAGGACATTGAATCACCATATAAATGCTCGACATGGCAAACGACAGACCTCAGCTTATGGACTGGCATCGCCTCATATGCGACAAGCGTCTCGGCATGGAGGAGTTCCATGACGACCGCCATCACACGCGCTCCGATTTCCAGCGCGACTACGACAGACTTATATTCTCCTCTCCCTTCAGGCGATTGCAGAACAAGACGCAGGTCTTTCCTCTGCCCGGAAGTATTTTCGTACACAACCGCCTGACGCATTCTCTTGAAGTCTCGTCTGTGGGCCGCTCTCTCGGCCATGAAGTGGCGATCAGGCTGCGCGACAGGTATCCCGATTCTGATCTCGCTGCACGCTTCGACGATATCCGCGACATAGTGGCGGCGGCCTGTCTTTGCCACGATCTCGGCAATCCGCCGTTCGGCCACTCCGGAGAGAAAACCATAGGCACCTTCTTCAGCGAGGGATTCGGTCTTGCGCTGCGCGACAATTTTTCCGACCGGGAATGGGCGGATCTTGTAAATTTCGAGGGAAATGCCAACTCATTCCGTCTGCTGACCCATCAGTTCAAGGGCAGGCGGCACGGAGGCATGGCCATGACATATTCAACACTGGCGTCGGTTGTGAAATACCCATTTACATCGGCTCACGCGGGCGAGAAGGGAAAGTTCGGTTTTTTTGCCAGCGAGGAGGATATATACAGGCGCGTCGCCGGTCAGCTCGGCATTCCAGAACTCGAGCAGGGGCGTTTCGCACGCCACCCGCTGGTCTATATAATGGAGGCCGCCGACGATATATGCTATCAGATCATGGATCTTGAAGACGCGCATAAACTGCGCATTCTCTCCACTTCAGAGGTAAAAGCTCTTTTTCTCGGTTTTTTCGAAGATAAGCGTCGTGCGCGGATGGAGAAGGTGATGGCTACCCTTTCCGATCCCAATGAGCAGATAGCCTATCTGCGCTCTTCTGTAGTGGGGACTCTTGTCGAGAACTGTGCCGAGGCGTTCATGCGCCATGAACGTGAAATGCTGTCCGGCTCTTTCGGCGGCACGCTTGCCGGCAGCCTGTCCGCTCTTCTCCGGAATGCTTATGCCGAATGCTCGGACACTGCATGGAACCGCATTTACTGCGCCCCGATGGTGGTCGATATCGAGCTTGCCGGCAACCGCATCGTGTCTTTTCTCATGGAAACTCTTGTCGATGCCGTCATGCATCCCGATCGTAATTATTCCCGGCTGCTGCTCAATGTCATCCCCCAGCAGTATGATGTCAGGGCCTTGCGCCCCTACGAGAGGATACAGAGCGTGCTCGACCATGTGTCGGGCATGACCGATGTCTATGCGCTCGATCTCTACCGAAAACTGAACGGACACAGCCTTCCCGCTGTTTGATAATAATAATCTGTTTGTTTATGAAAACATTTGTGACTCTCCTGTTGGTGTTGGTTTCCGCACTGTCTGTCGCCGCTCAGGCCACGCCTCCGTCCGCAATGCCTAACGTGCAGATCACGGATCGTCGCGAGTATGTGTCCGATCCTGCCAGACTACTGTCTGCCGGAGTCAAGGCCGAGGTCAACCGTCGTCTTTATGAACTGCGACAGCGCACATCGGTCGAGGCTGTAGTGGCAATCCCGCCGTCGATCGGGGATATCGAACCGCAACAGTGGTGCGAGGAACTCTTCACCGCCTGGGGCATAGGCAAGTCTGATAAAGACAACGGTGTGCTCTTCATGATCTCCCCCGGGTCGCGGTGCGCTTTCATAATGCCCGGATATGGAGTGGAGGGTGTCCTGACAGATATCGCTTGCCGGCGCATTGTGGCGCAGACGGTTATTCCCGCCATGAAGGATGATAATCTCGATGCTGCGGTGGAATCGGCGGTCAATCTCATGGTGTCGGCTCTTGAGGATCCGGCCGTGGCCGATGAACTGCGTTCGTCGCAAAGCGATAACTTCTCAGGACTGCCTGACGGCATCGACGCTTCCGTCATATGGAGCTTCGTGCGTTTTGTGGCGGCCCTGATGTTTCTTGTCTCACTCGGCATATTCATTCATGACTGTATAGTCGCGAGGCGTCGCAAGTCGAATTATTCCAAGGCCGAGATGTGGAGGTCACATCTCGCGCTATATTTCTGGGTCGGAGTGCTCTCTTTCGGAGCGGGACTTGTTTTCTTCATGCTTGCTTTTTATATCTACCGCCGCTGGCGCACGCGGAAACTTAAATGCCCCGTATGCGGCACAGGCATGAAGCGACTTCCGGAAGATAAAGACAATCTTCTTCTTACAGACTCGCAAGACTTTGAGGAGAAAATCCGCACGGTCGATTATGACGTATGGGAGTGTCCCCGCTGCGGCGCGGTGGAGCGTTTCCCTTACAGGGCCCGACAGAAAAAATATACCGAATGTCCATCGTGCCGCACCGTGGCCATGAGCCTTGAGAGCGACACTGTGGTGCGTCCGTCCACGGTGCGGGCAGAAGGGGAGGGGGTAAAAATATATGAATGCCGCTTCTGCCATCACCGCGACAGGAGGCCATACCGCATTCCTCGCAAGGAAGACCCCTCGGCGGCGATCGCCGCGGCGGCTGTAATCGGCTCGGCTATCGGCCGCGGTGGCCGTGGCGGTGGTGGCGGCGGATTCGGCGGCGGATTCGGCGACGGCGCCACAGGCGGCGGCGGAGCGGGCGGCAGTTGGTGACAACCGGCGGCAGTTCTGTTGCACGCACTGTGCTGTTATTGCAAAAAGTTCTTAACGTTTCAATAATAGGGAGAGTCCTTTCGTTAAGAATGTAATGAATTTCAGAACGGGAAATATAGGTTTCGCAAGAATAGCAGTCATATTCTGCATTGCGCTCACTGCCGTGTTCGGCTCTTATATGCCTGACGCGCAGGCCCGCCCCAACGAGAAAATCATGAATCGCCCATATGCCGATCTGAAAAAATGGCATCTCGGATTCTCGATCGGCATGTGCATGCAGGATCTGAAGTTCACCCACAGCGGATTTGTCACTCCGGAGGGAGAGCAGTGGTTTGCCGAGACTCCGGCATGGAGTCCGGGCATAAACGTGCAGGTACTGGCCGACCTCAGGCTTCATCAGTATCTGAATCTCAGGTTTACTCCCGGCATGTCGTTCAGTTTCAAGAATGTCGAGATGCGCGACTGGGTCAGCGGCGCCAGCCACCGACAGGACCTGAAGAGTGTCTATGTGCTTCTGCCGGTCGATCTTAAGATATCGGGCGACCGTCTGCACAATAGCCGCCCATACGTCACGGTCGGGGCGATGGGAGCGTTCGATGTCAGCAAGAAGCGTTCGGACTATCTGATGTTCAACACCGCCGACGCCTATCTCACAGTCGGACTCGGATGCGACTTCTATCTACCTTTCTTCAAGTTCAATCCCGAGATAAAATTCTGTTTCGGACTTGCCGACATATTGCGGCACGACCGTCCTGATCTCGACGACAATCCCGAGATGTACAAGATCACGCAGTCGCTGTCGAAGGTGAAGTCAAACATGTTCATGATAACTTTCTATTTCGAATGATCCGACACGGCATAATCAGACTGTCGCGCAGGGCGTCTGCGGCTTTTGTCGCTTTCGTGGCGATGCTTGCGGCTGCCATTCCCTCTTCGGCTCAGGGTGACGCTCAGTTCACGCAATACTGGGCGGTACCGGCCTATTATAATCCGGCCGCCACCGGAACAGTCGATTTCATACGCATCCGCGGAGGTGCCAAGCTGCAGTGGCTTGGCATCGAGAACGCTCCCAGAAGCTTCCTCGGTTCAGCCGACATGCCTGTCAAACTCGGCAAGAAGCATCGTATCGGTCTCGGCGTGCTCTTCAGTCAGGAGTCGATCGGCCTCTACCGCAACCTCGGGGTCGGAGCGCAGATAAGCTACAAGTTCAAGTTCCTTAAAGGCACATGGAGTGTCGGAGTCCAGCCCGGTTATTACAACTCGAAGTTCAACGGATCAGACATATACATTCCCGAGGGCGATGACTTCCATCAGCCCGATGATCCCGATCTGCCGTCGTCCGACGTGTCGGGCAACGCTTTCGACATATCGGCCGGAGTGCTGTATTCGCACAAGTATTTTTCGGTCGGAGTGTCGGTGCTTCATATCACCGAACCCACGTTGACAATGGACGACGAGGGGGGGGCCGATCAGGAAACGGTCGAGTTTCAGGCCGTGCTGCCGCGTCAGGCCTATTTTACCGCCGATAGCAATATTCCATTGCGCAACTCGTTATTTTCATTGCAACCCTCCCTGTTGGTACGCACTGATTTCAGCAACTTTTCTGCCGAGGCGACAATGAGGGCTACCTATAATCGATTTATCTCATTCGGAGTGGGTTACAGATATAAGGAGGCTATAAGCGCTATGGTGGCCGTCGAATTCAAGAACTTCTTCCTCGGGTATGCCTATGATTATCCGCTGTCGACCATAGCAAAAGCCTCCTCGGGCAGCCACGAGATTGTGGCCGGATATATGGTCAAACTCAATCTCGGCGAAAAAAACAAGAATAAACAACGTTCCATTCGAATAATGTAGCGACAATGATAAAGATGAAAAGATTCACTACGTCATATTTTGACAGGCGTCACACGTTTCTTCCGGCCATGCTGTGCGGTGTGGCGGCAGTGCTTCTCGTAGCGCTTTCCTCATGTGCCGGAGCGCGCCGCAGCGGTGCTGGCGGCGAGGTGACCGGCGTGGGTGGCGCTTCGTTTGCCGAACCCGTGCCTTACGGCATGGTTCTCATAGACCGTGGCACTATCGCCATGGGGCCTGCCGCCGACGACTCTGTGGCCGGCATCCGCAAGAGCGCACGCGGCGTGTCGATAGATTCCTTCTGGATGGACGAGACTGAGGTCACCAATTCGAAATACAAGCAGTTTGTCTTCTGGGTGCGCGACTCGATCATCCGCGAGCGGCTTGCTGATCCCGCTTTCGGCGGCAACGAGGCTTTCAAGATCGAGGAGGACAAGGAGGGAAATCCCATCAGACCGTATCTTAACTGGAACAAGGCGATACCCTGGCGCAATCCCAACGAAGATGAGCAGCGTGCCATCGAGAGCGTCTACCGCACCAACCCCATCACCGGGCAGCGTGAGCTTGATCCCACGCAGATGAACTACCGATATGAGATCTACAACCATTCGGAGGCCGCCCGCCGGCGCAACCGCATCGACCCCGAGACAAGAGAATACAACACCGATCTCCCGGTGCCTACTGATCTGCCCGTAATCTCGAAAGACACGGCTTATCTCACAGAGGAGGGAAGGATTGTGCGCGAGACTGTCACCCGCCCGCTCACCGGCGACTATGATTTCCTCAACACATACATAGTCAACATATATCCCGACACAACTGCCTGGATCAACGACTTCGAGAACGCTTACAACGAACCATACACCCGCATGTATTTCTCACATGCCGGCTACAACGACTATCCCGTGGTCGGAGTCAGCTGGGAGCAGGCCAACGCGTTCTCCAACTGGCGCACAGACTATCTGCGCCGTTCTCTCGGCAAGGAGGGAATCTATATCGAGCCTTACCGCCTGCCGACAGAAGCGGAGTGGGAATATGCCGCCCGCGCCGGAAACTCCGAGAGCGCGTATCCTTGGGAGGAGACCCTGCCTATGGATGAACGCGGATGTTTCTATGCGAACTTCAAGCCTATGGAGGGTGACTTCGTGCGCGACGGACATGTCATAACCTCTCAGGTGGGTACTTTCAAGCCTAACGATTTCGGACTCTATGATATGGCCGGAAATGTGTCGGAATGGACATCGACTGCCTACACCGAGAGCATCGACCGCCTCACTTCCGACCTAAATCCTGAATATCGTTATGATGCCGCCAAGGAGGATCCCTACAAGATGAAGCGCAAGATCGTGCGCGGCGGAAGTTGGAAAGACGCGGCCCGCAACATCCGCTCTGATCTCCGCATGTGGGAGTATCAGAACGAACAGCGTTCATATATCGGTTTCCGCTGTGTCCGCTCGCAGATCGGCTTTGCACGCGGCAACAAGAAGAAAAACAAATAACATCTCTCTTTCAGAAACATCGGACAGCCGGATGCGCCTCATGCTTCCGCGCTCCCGCATAAACACAGACAACCTCTCATGGTAAAGATTCGTAAATACGCCAACGGCATCGAACGCTTCCTCCACGGCGAGAAGGGACAGCGTTTCTTCAATTTCGCATATTCCATCGGTGCGGCTATAGTGATCTGGGGCGCACTCTTCAAGATCCTTCACCTCCCCGGCGGAAGTACACTGCTTTGCATCGGCATGGGCACCGAGATCGCCATGTTTATCCTGACTGCATTCGACCGTCCGCCCAAGGAGTACGCGTGGGAGGATGTATTCCCCGTGCTTGATTCGAAGAATCCTGAGGATCGCCCCGATTTCACCGGCGGCGGGGGAGGCGTGGTTGTCAACGGCATGCCCGCGGCTGCCGACAGTATCCCCGAAGGTTTTGCAGACGGCCAGACCGGGGTGGCTGTGGCTGCCGGCATGGCAGGCCCTGCCGGAGTCATTGATCCCGCTTCACAGCTTGAGGCGGCCACGGATCTTGCCGACGCCTCGCGCGACTATCTGCAGCAGATGCAGGGCATAGCCGAGCAGATGGGACGTCTCAACGAGACAACAGAGGCTCTCAACGACGTCACCCGGACGCTGCTCGGTTCCTATCAGGCCATAACCGAGAACTCCGAGACCGTGTCGGCCAATTCGCAGGGTTATGTGGCGCAGATGGAGAATCTAAACCGAAACATCGCTGGTCTCAACACAATCTATGAGATTCAGCTCAAGAGCATAAGCTCGCAACTCGAGTCGATCGACAGGGTCAACCGTGGCCTCAAGGATATCCGCGACATGTATGACAAGGCTGCCAACGAGTCCTCTCGCTATTGCGAGGAGACTGAGAAGATGGCCCGCTACATGAAGCAGCTCAATTCCGTATACGAGAAGATGATCACCGCCATGACCATCAACATGGCAAACCCGATGATGGGAGGCGTGGCCGGCGCGGCGCAGGTCAATCCTTTCGACGAGTCGATCAATAACCAGAATTCATGACCGCTCCCGGTCCGATAACCTAACAAGACAATTCACAGACAATGGCCGGAGGTGGTAATAATGTGGCGCGCATGTCGCCGCGACAGAGGATGATCAACCTTATGTATATCGTCCTCACGGCGATGCTCGCGCTCAACGTGTCGAGCGATGTGCTCAACGGTTTCAGTCAGGTGCAGGACGGTATACACCGCACCAATCTCAACATGTCGGCCCGCAATGAAGTGCAGTTCCGCTATCTTGAGGATATTTACGGACGCAATCCGGAGAAAGCCGGAGTGTGGTATGACCGGGGCGTCGAGTTGCGCAAGCGCTCCGAAGCCCTCTACAACAGGATCGAGGATCTCAAGACTGCCATAGCTGTCGCCGCCGACGGCAAGGATGGCGACTACCATGATATAAAGAATAACGACGATCTTGAGGCGGCATCGGTCACGATGCTCAGTCCCGCCACTGCGCGGGGACGCGCTCTGCGAGGCGACTTGGAGGCGTTCCGCGATTATGTCACAGGACTTGTGGCTGATTCCGCTAAGAAAGTCTCTGTTGCCGAGATGCTCTCGACTAAGGTGGTCAACCGTCCTGGCGAGGTCGGCCCGGTCGTGTGGGAGCAGAAGATGTTTGAGAATATGCCGGCTGTCGCGGCTGTCACTTTGCTTACAAAGCTCCAGAACGACATCCGCCAGGCCGAGTCGGAGGCTCTGTCGAGTCTGATAACAAATGTCGATATCGGCGACGTGCGTGTCAACGAGCTTAACGCATACGTCATCCCGAATTCCAATATGATAATCCGAGGTGGAAAATACTCTGCCAATATCGTGTTGGCAGCCATTGACACCACGCAGCGTCCTGTCGTATATGTCAACGGTTCGCGACTGAACAATCCCGACGGACTCTATGAATTCGTCCCCGGTTCGGTCGGGACTCATGATTATTCCGGATATATCGAGGTGGCACGCGGTGACGGATCGGTCGACAAGCGCCCTTTCAAGTCTTCCTATACCGTCATTGAACCGATGGCCACCATCTCGCCGACGATGATGAACGTGCTCTACGCCGGGATCGAGAATCCGATAAGCATCTCCGTACCTGGGGTGCCTATGAATGCCGTCTCGGCCACTATGACCAACGGCTCGCTCACGCGCAACGGTGATCTGTGGGTGGCGCGTCCGGGTCAGGTCGGTTCTGAAGCGGTGATTTCTGTCTCCGCGCAGATGGACGGACGATCCATGAATGTCGGCTCGATGACTTTCCGTGTCCGCAAGCTGCCTGACCCGACAGTATATCTGCCTGTAAAGGATGGTTCCGGCAATACCGTGCATTACAAGGGTTCGCCGAGAAGCATATCGAAAGCCACGCTGATGAGTGCCGATGGACTCGGAGCCGCGATCGACGACGACATTCTCAATGTCACATACTCGGTCGTGTCGTTCTCGACTGTGTTCTACGACCAGATGGGCAACGCCATACCCGAAGTTTCCGACGGCAGCCGCTTCTCGGCCCGTCAGAAAGAGCAGTTCAAGCGACTGAAGGCAGGAAAGACGTTCTTTATATCCGATGTCAAGGCAAAAGGTCCCGACGGCATAACCCGCGACATACCGCCCATGCAGGTGAAACTAAATTAATCAGACTCAAAGCCCGTTTCCAGAGAAGTTATGAAAATATATCGCAAAATACTCCTTTTCACAGCCGCTGCGGCATTTGCCGTTGCCGGCGTGGCTCAGGTCGAGAACGCTGGCGGTGTGCGCAAGCGGTCGGGCCGAGACAAGAAGAATACCGAAAACAAGGCCGGTGCCGTCACCGACCGGATGCAGGGATTCTTCACCACTCGCGAGCCGCACGACGCCGACCTCGCATACATGCGTGAGATTTACCGTCAGCTCGATCTGTCCAAGCCGGAGAACACGCCGCTTTATTATCCGGAAGATATCATCGACGGGCAGAAGAATCTCTTCCGCCTGATACTCGACCTTGTGGTCGACGGTTCTGTCCCGGCTTACGAGTATCTTGACGGACGCGAGATCTTCTCCGACCAGTATAAGGTCAATGTGGCCGACATGCTCGACCGCTTCGGCATATACTATACCACCGGCAGGGGATCGACCGAGCGCAATCCGAAATTCGTCATCGAAGAGGCCGATGTTCCCACAGGGCAGGTTCTCAACTACTACATAATCGAGAAGTGGGAGTTCGACCGCCGCTCCAACCGCATGAAGACACGCGTCGAGGCCATATGCCCGGTGCTTAACCGCGCGAGCGACTTCGGCGGCGAGTCGAAATATCCGATGTTCTGGGTACGCTATGACCAGTTGCGCCCCCATCTTGCTTCGCAATACGTATTCCTTTCTGACGACAACAACCTGCCGCAGTATTCGATCGACGACTACTTCAACCTCGGTATGTATGACGGCGAGATCTACAAGACACGCAACCTGCGCAATCTTTCGATGATGCAGATGTATCCCGATCCCGACGATCTGTCACGCGCGCAAGACAGCATCGACAACCGGCTCCGCAGCTACGGCAAGGACATGTGGGTGCCGACACGCGAGGAATACCTCGCGCAGAAGGAGCGTGAGGAAGCGATAGCCGCCGCTCTCGCGGCCGGAGATACGATTCCGGACCGTACGGTTGTTGACGCCAAATCAGTCACTGAGACAAAAAAAGCGAGATCACGCAAATCCACACGCAAGCGCGCGGCCAGGAAACCGAAGGTATCTTCCGGAGGATCAGGTAGCAACGCGCCGAATTCAAGCGCTGCGAAATCAGTTAGACGCAGAAAAAAATGATCGTCTTTCAGACATTTTGATATAAAGGAAAACCATTCTGATACGTCGGAATGGTTTTTTCTTTTCATATTTTAACCAAAAATTGCAAAGTTTGCTCACCTTAGGCTTAAATGTGCATTTTTGCAGGACAAATTAATTAGTTAAAAAGTTCTTGAAAATTTGGATTATTTGTTATAAAATTTTAAATTTGCGATTACTAAAGAAATCTGTAGACTTTTTAACATTTCGGAATAGGATGCGTCAGACGGTGCTGACAGGACTGAACAAGGCGGACTACAGATATTTCCGAGGTTGAATCAAATGAGACATAGAATACATTTTAAAACTTAACTAACTAATTAAGGTATGAGAAAACTCTTTTTAATCTTGATGACGCTTTGTGCGGTCAGCTGGAGTCTTATGGCCCAGAACCGGACATATAGCGGCACAGTTGTCGATGCGGCCAACAATGAGCCATTGATCGGCGCAACAGTCATGCCGATCGGCGGAGGCCAGGGTGCAGCCACCGATGTCGACGGTAACTTTACCATCAGCGTTCCGGCAAGTGTGAAGTCTGTCAAGGTATCCTACATAGGTTACAAGGAGCAGACAGTCGCCCTTCACGACAAAATGATAGTGCGCCTCGCTTCAACTTCGACCAATCTTGACGATGTGGTGGTTGTGGCTTACGGTACAGCCAACAAGGAGTCTCTGACCGGTTCTGTCGCCGTTGTCGGCGCCAAGGAAATCGAGGATCGTCCCGTGACCAACGTCATGAATGCTCTCGAGGGTAGCGCTCCAGGTGTGAGTGTGAACAGTTCGACCGGTTATCCCGGTTCTTCTCCCCAGATCCGTATCCGTGGTTTCAACTCGTTCAACAGGAACGCACAGGAGCCTCTTTATGTGGTCGACGGCATGATCTATAACGGTGATATCGCCGATATCAATCCCGCAGACGTTGAGTCAATGTCTGTGCTCAAGGATGCCGCTTCCTGCGCACTCTACGGTAGCCGCGGTGCCAACGGTGTTGTCCTCATTACCACCAAACGGGCAAAAGGTCAGGGCCGTGCAGATGTAAACCTGCAGATGAGCTGGGGTGCATATGGTCTCGCCCTTCCCCTTTATGACCGTCTCGGTGCCGATGCATGGATGGAAGCGTCTCTGATGGGCTTCGCCAACGGTACTGTCTATACTGACGGTGTGTCTTATGCCGATGCTATCGCGACTCACAGAAACTCCATCATGTCGACTCCCTATATGCTTAATACCAATATCTATGGTATGCGCGGTGAGGACGGTTCGTGGATTCCTGTCGACTCTCACGCAATTTTCGATGAGGCAGGCAGAATCGCACCGGGTGTGTCGATCCTCCCCGGTTACAATGACCTTGACTGGTGGGATGCTGTAACTCGCACTGGTTTCCGTCAGGAATACAATATCAATGCCTCCGGTTCTACTGAAAAGTTCGACGTATTCGCTTCTGCCGGTTATCTTGATCAGAGCGGTTACGTGATTGAAACAGACTTCAAGCGCTTCACCGGCCGTCTCGCAGCCAATTTCCGCCCCGTCAGCTATTTCAAGACTGGTGTGAATCTGGCCGCCTCTTATTCAAAGGGTTCGACAGCCAATGTGTCCGCTACAAGCCTCAACTCGGCAATCAACCCGTTCCAGACCATGTTCTACGCTCCGATCCGTCCGATCTATGCTCATGAGGCAGACGGCTCGATCGAGAAGGCCGCAGACGGCAGTGATGTTTACAGCAGTACCGGCATGAACGCCGGTGGCAACCTTGTGCAGGGTACATATCTCAACAAACGTCAGACTACCAACCTCAATGTAGACGCAAGCATCTACGGAACCGCTGTGCTTCCCTACGGATTCGAGGCTACTGTACGTGGTGGCATGTATCGCGGACGTGTCTCTTTCAATGAGTATGCTAACAATCAGGAGGGTTCGCAGAAAGGTGTCGGCGGTCTTGATCAGGAATATGACAGATACTACAACTACACTTTCTCTCAGGCTCTGAACTGGAGCCGTGAGTATGGCCTGCACCATATTGACGTCCTGCTCAACCACGAGAACTACAAGTCTCAGACGCAGCTTGCGTTCTATCGCGCTGCCGGTCAGAAGCTCGACTACAACTACACTGTAAGCAACTTCGATGAGATCACCGCATTTATCGAGCAGATCACAGGCTACACCACAGAGTCTTATCTCGGTCGTGCGCGCTATAACTATGATCAGAAATATTTCGGTGAGGTGTCTGTCAACCGTGATGGCACTTCTCAGTTTGCCAAAGACAACCGCTGGGGTACATTCTGGTCAGTCGGCGCAAGCTGGATCATTTCGAAAGAGAACTTTATGGCTCCCACAAGCAGTTGGCTCAACTATCTCAAACTCCGTGCCGCTTATGGTACCGTAGGTAACAACCAGGCTTGTAGCTATATCAACTATCTCACTCTGTTCCAGATGTCGTCTACCGGTGCTCTCCAGCTTGACCAGCTGGCTGCTCCCGATCTGAAATGGGAGTCTACCAACTCGCTCGACGTCGCTCTCGAAGGTTCTCTCTTCAACGACCGTTTCTCTTTCAACATCGGTTTCTTCGACAAGCGTAACGCAGATCTTATCTATAGCCTTGTTAAGCCCTGGTCTGGCGGTACAACCAACAACTCGGGTTTCAATCCTTCGGTTCTGACCAATATCGGCGAGATGCAGAACTATGGCTTCGAGCTTATGTTCGGTGTCGACATCATCCGCAATGCGAATGTTACATGGGATTTCAATATTGATGCATCGTTCATCAAGAACAAGATCAAAAAACTTCCCAACAGACGCGACCTCCCCGGTTCATCGCTCTTTGAGGGCAGAAGCATCTATGAGAAGTATATGGTTGAGTTTGCTGGTGTCGACCAGATGAACGGACGCGCTCTCTATGCGATGAATCCTGATTCTCCCGACTTCTATACATATTATGACGGCGGAACACGCAAGTACAACAAGTCTCTCTGGAAGTCACAGCTTGACGCTGCCAAGAACGAAGGCTCTTATGTCCAGATCAACGGCAAGGACTATACTTACAACGCGTCTTACGCAGGCCGCAAGCTTCTCGGTTCAGCGCTTCCCGTGGTTTATGGTTCATTTGGCTCCAATGTGGCCTGGAAAGGCATCAAACTCGGTGTCCTCTTCACATACAGCCTCGGGGGCAAGACTTTCGATACCAACTATGCTCAGCTCATGGGTTTCAGACAGCAGTCGGCTTCCGCTCTCCACACGGATGTTCTCAAAGGCTGGACATCTGTGCCCGAAGGCATGACAGCCGACAGCCCCAACCGCATCGACGCCAACGGTATTCCGCAGCTCAACACACAGACAAGCACAATGAGCACTGCAATCTCGTCGCAGTATCTTGTCAGCGCAAGCTACCTCACGCTCAAGAATATCTCGCTCAACTATGACCTTCCCCAGAAGTGGGTGAACGCCATGAAGCTTCAGAACATCAGTGTAGGATTCCTCATGGAGAATGCGTTTATTGCAACTGCCCGCAAGGGTCTCAACCCGCAGGCATCGATCGATAACGCTGTGGGTTCAGGCGGCGCATATTATCAGCCGGCCCGTACTTACACGTTCCAGCTCAATGTGAAGTTCTAATTCCAAACTAATTTCAAAATAATCAGATATGAATAAAAGATCATTATATATCGCGATGTCGGCAATGGCTGCAGCCGGGATGCTGGCTTCATGCTCGAGCGACTATCTCGATGTCAAGCCGCAGACAGATATTTCTGAGGCAACGTTGTCGGACCCCGCCGCTGCAAAAGCTCTTGTCAGCGGTATCTATGAGGCTATGAACGTCCAGTATGCCAAACTCGAGGTCAACCAGAACGTCGGTGAGGCGAATGTCAACATGAACTGCGGTGAAGCTGGCGGTATGGACTTCAATTCAGGATTGTGGACTGCCATGCCGGGTCTTCGCACATGGTCATACATGAACGACCCCGGTTCATACATGACAATTCTCCCCTGGATGTATTACTACAACCTCATCAATCTTTCGAACTACCTCATCAAGAGCATCGAGGCTACTTCAGATGATCATAATGGTCTCGAGGGTGATATGCTTCTCTACAAGGCAGAGGCATACACAATGCGTGCGCATGCCTATACTCGCCTTCTCGGTTACTACGGAAACAGGTGGGAGGATTCTGACGACGGCCAGGCCAAATGCATCGTCATCCGCACCGAACCCGGTGTTGATCCGACTCCTCTCCGCTCCATGAACGAAGTGCTCGATCTTATCTACAATGACCTTGAGGAAGCTTGTCTCCTCTACGACGCCAGCGGTTCGGACCGTGATGCAAAGTATGAGGCGAACAAGAGTGTGGCAAACGGCATCTGGGCACGTGCGGCTCTCATCAAGCATGACTGGCAGACTGCCGCCGACAAGGCAAAAGCTGCCCGTCAGGGTTACTCCATCATGGAGGCGAACGATCTGTTTGCCGGTTTCTTTACTGACAACAGCGAGATCATATGGAGCATGAATCCCACTGAAACAACAACCTATTACTGGTCATGGGGTGCGCACTATGCATGTAACGGTGCGTATGTCAACAACTGGCAGATCGGCGCTGGCGCCATCAATATCGACCTCTATAATGAAGCCAAGTCGGTGTCTGCCAATGACCTTCGTCTCCAGTTCTTCTGGACTCCCGATAAGCTTGCCGATGTTCCCAGAGCATTCAACCCCGCCGGTCTGACAGAAAAAGATTTCTGGAATCCTGCTATGGTTGACCAGAACAATATTCTTAACATGGCGGCTACAAATGTCTATGACCGCACAGGAAAAGATCCTCAGGGTCTGGGCATGATCAATGCTCTCGGATGGTGGCTCAACAATTATCGTGAGAATGTGTATACTGGAAGTGCTGCCGACATCGCCAACGAAGACAACCTCTATAATTCATACATCCTTGACTACTCAGGCAAGGACACCAAGAAGGCTGTGCGTCTCGGTCGTGATGCAAATGGCAACAACATCTATGCAATGGTTCTTGCAACTCCTTTCGGCGTTCAGAACAAATTCTGGTCTTACGCTCCCTACGGCAACATGGCAATGCCGTGGATGCGTGCCTCCGAGATGGCTCTGACAGAGGCTGAGGCTCAGTATATGCTTGGTAACACCGGTGCCGCTCTCGCAGCTCTCAACGAGGTGCAGTCGAAACGAATTCCCGGTTATACAAGCTCTGCGTCAGGTTCAGCTCTTCTGAATGAAATCAAGGTTTCCCGTCGCATCGAACTCTGGGGTGAGGGATTCGCATTCCTCGATCTCAAGCGTTGGAATGAGCCGCGCGTTCGCCGCATCTGGGTGGCCAACGATCCTACATCCGGCAACTGTGTGCCCGACGAACAGGCCGGCATGACCGCAGCTGAAGTTGCGAAAGTACAGTCGCCCAAATACTGCAACGGCTGGCGTTTCAGAATCCCTTCGCGCGAGTATCAGTATAACGATCTCATCGACATGGATGAACTCAAGGAGATCCCCAACGAATGATCTGATAACCCTGAACCATATTAAAAAACTCCGCCAAATTATTTGGCGGAGTTTTTTGCTTTTTTAATTTCTTTTTGCTTAATTTGTAGCCACAACGCATTGTTATTAGCACTTAATCGAAAATAAGCAAATATGAACAAAAAAATCATCATGACAGCTGCGGCCACCCTGCTTGCTGTCACAGCAAATGCAGCTCCGATCACCGCCGAGCAGGCATTGGCGCGTGCGTTTTCGGGTTCTGCGGCGAAATCCGCACCACTTGACGCTTCTGGTCTTAGTCTTGTCCACACCAATGTGATGGACAATGGTGTCGCTTCGGCGTATATTTTCGCCAAGCCGGCAGGACAGGGATTCGCGGTCCTGAGTGCCGACGATTCCCTCACGCCTGTTCTCGGATACTCCGGTTCCGGGTCGGTCGATCCTGACAATCTGCCCCCGTCTCTTGTATGGTGGCTCGGTGAATACGGCCGTAAAGCGCAGTGGCTTGCCGAGAAAGGAGTTGATGTCAGCCAGACTCGTCCTTATGCTCCCGACTGGTGGACTGCCGTCGGTCCGCTCATGACCACAACCTGGAATCAGGACGCCCCCTACAATGACAATTGTCCTGTTGTGTCGGGAGTTAAGGCTCCCACAGGCTGTGTGGCGACTTCGTTCGCGCAGGTGATGAATTATTTCAAGTATCCTGAAAGCGGGCGAGGCACAATCAGATATTCCGACAACGGAGTGATCCGCTCGATGAGCATCAGCAAGAAATTCGAGTGGGACAACATGCTTGACTCTTACACCGCAGGCAGATATAATGACACACAGGCGGCAGCGGTGGCATATCTGATGCAGGCGTGCGGATACGCTGTCGAGATGGGTTACGGCGCTTCCGCTTCCGGCGCGCAGAGCTTCAAGCTGGTTAATGCGATGGTGACATATTTCAAGTATTCTGCAGACGCCATCTATCGTGAGCGTGAGGCTTACTCCACAAGCGCATGGACGCAGATGGTCTATGACAATATCCGTAATGTCGGTCCCGTGATCTATGACGGGCGCTCGATCGACGGTGGCCATTCATTCGTCTGCGACGGTTATGACGGCAACGGTTATTTCCACTTCAACTGGGGCTGGGGCGGAATGTCTGACGGTTATTTCCTCCTTGACAGCCTGAGTCCTGAATCTCAGGGTATCGGTGGTGCCGAAGGTGGTTTCAACTACAGTCAGGGTGCCGTGTTCAATATGCGTAAGCCTGACGGCAGCGTCTCTCCCGATTATGACAACATGAAGGTCATGGGCACTGTCGTGCCTTCGCTTTCCGGCAGAGACATAACATTCCGTGCATCTAACGGCAACTCGTATGCCGGCTGGGGAAATGCAAGCTGGCGTCAGATAAGCTGCGAGATCGGAGCGATCTTCGAGAAGGCGGATGGTACTCCTGTGTCGGAGGTAGCCGGCACTTGGAGCGGTCTTTCATCCGGAACCATATCTCTTGGCGTGTATTCGTATTATAGTACGCAGTCTGTGAATCCGGTAATAACTGTTCCCGAAAACCTTGCCGACGGCAAGTACCGTGTGGTGTTGGCTGCGCGTCAGAGCGGAATGATGGATGATGACAATCATTATCCCTGGCAGCCTCTGGTATGCAACTGGGGTGATGCCAACTACTGCTGGCTCACAGTATCAGGCGGGCAGTTGTCTGTGCAGACCGTTGATCCCGGAAGATTGTCTTTCTCAGGCGTCGGTCTTGGATCGCCGCTTTACGTAAACCGTAATACTCTTCTCGATCTTGAAGTGGCAAATGATTCTGAAATGGAACTCGCCGTATGTTTCTATCCTGCTTTGTACAGAAACAACCGTCTTCAGTATCGATCCGACTATCTTCTGGTTTCTGTTGATGCGGAAGCCTCTGTCAATAAAAAGGCTCTTGTCTCGTTTGTGCCTGATCAGAATGCCACTTCATTGGGAGCGGGTGAATATGAACTTAAACTGATTGATGCCGCTACCGAGTCGGTTATTGCTGAATACGGCAAGTTTGAAATGTCATCGGTTGCCGCGGGTTTCACTCTGTCGCTTGACGATTTCTCTGTGCCCGGAGCTTCGGTAAAAGATATTGAACTCGGCTCAAGAACATTCAAGGATGTATACGAGATCAATGATGCTTCAAGTTTCGATATCAAATTTGACTATAGTGTCACAAAGGGGTATTTCGATTCGAGCGTCAGAGTCATAATGGCCGCATACGATGCTGCAAATAACAGGTTTGTCTCTACAGGCGAAGATTACTATTATGACACTCCGTTTATAGGAGAAGGAATTACTAAGAATGTTGTGATTCCCATGGATATGTCGTCATATAACCTCTCTACCGTGTACCGTGTCACAGCTACCTACATGCAGAACGGCCAGAACCGTACTCTCGGCAATATGTATATAAGCTTTGACACAACCGGTGTGGATGAAGTGGAAATCGGCAACGGTGACAATACAGCCGCTGAATATTATAATCTGCAGGGTGTGCGCATCGCCGCTCCATTTAAAGGCCAGATCGTGTTGCGACGCATCGGAGACAAGGTTGAAAAAGTCGTTTTCTGAGATTTAGATAACAATTCAGTCTGATCTGTCGGATTGATCATAAAAGGGGCGGGCATCTGATTCCTGCCTCTTTTTTTATTGCAATTTTCTTATTTTCGGACTTCATATGTCTTTTGGTGGACGTGGCCGGTTGAATATTGCATGACATTCCGCAGGTATGGAAAAAACAGAAAATGTTTTTTTTTATAAAATTGTTTTGCGATTTAAAAATTTTATGTAACTTTGTGATGCGGACAGCTAAAACTTCTATACATACGCAAGAGGGGTTGTGCTGACTGATACTATTCTGAGTCAAATCATATAAATAAAACTAAACCAAATCATTTTAATCTTTAAGTTATGAAGAAAGTATACTCTTCGATCGCGCTTGCAGCAGCTATCTGCGGTTCCGCATCCGCTGCTGTTGTCGAGACTGCGAATGTGCAGGCTTCACAGCTTGTCTCCAACGAGATTCAGGCAGTGACTACGCTCACTCCCATCGAGAAAACAGACGACATGTACAAGGAGGCCGCTTCCGCAAAGGATGTGCAGGGTGTCTACATGTGGAACTGGTACGGTCGCACTCAGGATACAAGTGGTCTGCAGTCTACCGGTATCAGCATTTTTATCGACGGCACAGACGTGACAATCATGGGCTTCTTTGATATGGCTCCCATCACAGGAACATTCAATCCCTCGACTGGCGTGATCCGCATTCCCACCCAGCCTATTCTCTATACAGGTGACGGCGGTCAGCAGATTCAGCTCTTCACGCAGGAACTCATTGTTGCCGACGGCAAGATCACAGGTGAGAAGAATCTTCCCTACATCGAGTTCGAGTATCTTCCCGAAGGCGCAAAGAATCAGGCAGGTCAGACTGTGCTTGTAGGCGGATGGTACACAAATCCCCTCAACCAGTTCAATTTCAATATCGAGTCTAATCTCGGCGGTAAGAGGGGATACGGTTGGAGTTACGGTCTTGAATTCCACAATACCCTTGAGGTGTATAATATCTCAAACTTCGTGTATAACGAGGATGAGTGGACTGACTGCGGCAACGCGACTCTCGAGGATGGCTGGTTCAAGGCTTTGGACGGTCAGGGCTTCCCCGCTTACAACGTAAACTGCAAAAAGAACAAGGAAAACAATTCTGAGATTCTTCTCATGAATCCTTACGGTGTTGATTCTCCCTATGCCAAGAACGGTCCCAAGGCAGGCATCAACTGGAACAGTGCTCCCAGCACTCCCGGTTTTATCGTACTTGATATCGCCAACCCTGACTGCGTTTTCGTTCGTCCTTTCACAAACTCAGGTTTCAATATCAAGCACGTTTACGGCTTCAGAGAAAACGAGACATCTACAACTGTATCGTATCCTACTGACGGCTACTTCTATTGCACATCCGCAGAAGGTTACAAATACTACGTCGAGGGTTGGACTGCAGAAGATATCATCGATGAGGCAGAAATCTACGGTGATCCTCTTCCCTCTCTTCAGAACAAGGTCGTGACTCTTCCCAACTGCCGCGTAATGGGTCCCGAAGAGGGCTATCTCTTCGCAGCTCAGTGGTTGTCTTCGGACAGCAGACCTATCCCCATGGAGTCTAAGATCACTCTTCCCGATGCAGTTTTCGCAGGTGTTGACGGCATCATCAATGACGCTGACGCAGCTGTTAAGCGCTACTTCAACCTCCAGGGTGTTGAGATCGCAAATCCCGAGGCAGGTCAGGTTGTTATCGTGAAAGAGGGCAACAAGGCTACAAAGGCTATCTTCTAAGCAATCTGAAGATATCTTGACCAAGACGAATACTGCACTGCAGTTTCATCATAAAAGCGGACGCCACACGGCGTCCGCTTTCTTTTTTCAGAAATTTGTGTTAGATTTGCATTCCAATATTTCTGACCTAAAGGCAGGATCGGCTCTTTCCGCTTGCTGCCGGATGTCAGGACTGCAACCCGGACGGCGGCGCGCATTTGCTCCGCTGCCGCAAAAATTCAAGACATGAAAAAGTTTTTTTACCTGCTCCCGGCTGCCGCTATGCTCGCGGCTTGTTCGCCAAAGTCAAACATGACAACAGTGACGACAACCACTACCACCACAACCACTACTACTACCACCACAGTTCCTTCAGTCAAGCCCGAACAACTCGGGCAGGATGTTGCCGGATCAGCACCTAATTACAGGGTACTCAAGGCATCGGCATTTCAGATGAGCGGAGACTATGCCGACAAGGTGGCCGTGACCCTCGGCGCGGACGGACGCCTTGTATATTTCCCTGCCCCGTCGGATCTGACTGCCGGATCGCAGCCCACTGAGATAGGAGGAGGATGGTGGCTCAACCGTCAGGGCATATCGGAGGGTTCGGTCTTCACCCGCTGGACATTCGACGAGTACCGCGCGCTGAAAACGGTGCCGACACAGCAGGAGATCCTCGACGCCATCATTCCCGGCGCACGTGTCACGGCATTCCGCAACATCCCTGTGCCGGCTTCGGAAGCAGCCCGGATGACTCCCGCCGAACTTTACGAGTATATGAAATGATCACCCCCGATTCAACCGATAAGGCCACGGCTGCCGCAGGCAACGACGTGGCCGAATTCACACAGACATTCTTCCTCTCCGCCGGAGAGGCAAACGCGCAGCAGGAGATGTCGCTCCCTTCGCTGACATCAAGGATTATCGATATCGCCACCGCTCATGCCAACTCTCTCGGAATCGGAAATCCGGCCATGGAGGCCCGCGGATGCGGATGGGTTCTGTCGCGTCTTGCGATAGAGATGAACCGTTATCCGAAAGTGAACGAGACTTACTCAGTCACCACGTGGATCGAATCGTGGAACCGTCATTTCTCCGTGCGCGACTTCATGATCGCCGATGCAGCCGGAATTCCGGTGGGCTATGCTGTATCCGTCTGGATGGTGCTTGACACACGCACACGCGAGAACGCCGGCCTGTCGCATCTGTCGCTGCCCGAATGCATGGTGTCTTCAAGAAAGTGCCCGGCAGCGCGTCCCGGCAGACATCCGGTTGTAGTCGATGCCGGACATGAGGATCCGTTGCCGTGCGGAGCTGTCCGCGCCACTGCTCCGGGCGTGGTCAGGACATTCGGTTATGCCGATCTTGACTTCTACAGGCATGTCAATACCGTGCGCTATGTCACGATGCTGCTCAACCGCTTTTCGCTCCGCGAGATGGACGAGACGCAGATAAACCGGCTCGACATGGCGTTCATGCGCGAGGGCCGCTATGACGAGCCGGTGACGGTTTTGCGTGCCGATTCCGGCCTTCACACGGTGTTGTCGATGGCCGACTGTGCCGACGGCACACCGTTGCTGTCGGCGTCGGTGTCGCGTTTGCCGCGGAATCTCTCCTGAAGCCGCTGCATCACAACCCAGAACGCCGGCACACAAGTCGTGCCTGTCAGAGCGTTGACCACCATGCCGAACACCACCGCGGTGCCGAGGTCGATGCGCGAGTTCGCGCCGGCTCCGGTCGAGAACAGCATCGGCATGACGCCGAAGATGAACGCGAGAGCGGTCATCATGATAGGCCTGAATCTTATGACACCTGCGTCGTGGGCCGCCTTGACGATCGGCACGCCTGCCTTGCGGAAGTCCATGGCGTACTCCACGATGAGGATGGCGTTCTTGGCCGACATGCCCAACACGAGGATAAGACCGATCTGGGTATAGATGTTGATGTCCTCGCTCATCAGCAATGTGCCGAGAAGTATGCCCAGCACGGCTATCGGCATAGCCAGCACAACGGCTATCGGGTCAGTCCAGCTCTCATACTGGGCGGCGAGCACAAGAAGCGTCATGATTATTGCGAATATGAACACGATTGTCACGGTCGTGCCCGATTCGTTCTCTTCGTAGGCCATGCCCGTCCATGCGTATGAGTAGTTCTGACCGAGCGTGGAAGTGACTGTCTCCTCCATCGCCTTTATGCCTTCGGAGGAGCTGACTCCCTTGGCCGGGGTGGCTGTGAGAGAAGCTGTGGTGTACATGTTGTAGCGGTTTACGTTCGATTCTCCCATCACCTCCGTAACAGTCGCGAACGACGAGAACGGCACCATGTCGCCCGCCGAATTGCGGACGCTCAGTTTCAGCACGTCGTCGGGATTGGTGCGAGATATCCCGTCGGCCTCCATAGTGACCTGGAATGTCCGGTCGAAGTCGACGAAATCGTTGACGTAGTTCGAACCCATATACTGCCCGAGCGCCGTGTAGATGTCGGATATGGCCACACCCTGCATCTTGGCGCGGTCGCGGTCCACATTGAGCTGATATTGCGTCACCACCCCCTGATATAGCGTCGATACCGACGCGATGCGCGGATCTTTTTGTGCCGCCTCCTTTATGTCGGCAAGAGCTTTCATCATCTGCTGCGCACCGAGACTGTTGATGTCGAGAAGCTGCATCTGTAGTCCCGACGACAGGCCGAGTCCGGCGATCGCCGGCGGATTGAGGCAGAATGTCACGGCTTCCTGATGTCGCGCGGCGATGCGGCTCACCTTCTCCATCACGGCGTCTATCCTTCCGTCATGCCCGCGCTTGTTCCACGGCACAAGAATGATGTTGATCGATGCCATGTTGGAGGCCTCTCCGCCTCCCATCATCGAAAATCCCACGATGCTCATCACATCCTTGACCTGAGGCACCTCTTTCTTTATTATTACTGTCCGCTAAACCATAAAAAGGCGAGTCCAACTTCCTGAACGGCAGAAGTTGGGCTTACTTTTTGTA
>VSPN01000089.1 GCA_009775355.1 Muribaculaceae bacterium | reverse complement strand
TACGTTCATCGGGAAGCTGCCCCACGGTGTACCGGGTGCAGTGGTATCCCGACATTATCATCTCAGAGCTTGCGCCAGATTTCGATGTCGTCGGCATAGAGATTGAGATGCTCGGCAAGCACGGAGTTGATGTAGCTGCCGACATTTGCGCCACGGTCGCCGAGGATGCGGGCGATGCGTTCGAACTTCTCCCATACGCCGTCATCGATGTTGACCGGGTGACGCTTCAACAGCTTGGACGGAGTGAGATAGGTAGCCTTGAAGTCAGCGTAATCCGATTTGCGCTGTTGCTTGCCGATGCGCTGTTGCTTTGGCTGCTCAGTAGTATCGGTTGCTGTCTGCTCGTTGTCGAACAGATTGTCTGTGTTGGCAGGAGTGGTGCTGTTGACAGTGTTGTCGCTGTTAACAAGATTGACAGGGATGGTTGAGTTATCTGACTTCATAATATAATCGGGATTAGGGTTGATACTGTGGTTTGGGGTGCATCGGTCTGCTCGGTTGACTTGGATGCGGTGGATTTATTTGTTTTCATTGGAAAGTGTGTTTTTGGTGAAACTTTGAGTTACAAGAAACTCGTTGAGGTCGTTGAACTCGGAGTAAAGTATGGAGCGGTCAATTACTGTTGAGCCATATATGGCTGTCAACTCGGCGAGTGCTGTTTGTCCGGCGGTGTCGTTGTCAAGATAGCAGTTGATGGTGGTGTAGCCTTTGAGATATGGCACAGCCTTGTTGACATTGACAACCGAGTTGAGTATGATTGCATCGGCTCCGCTGATTATGCCGAGTGTGAGCGCGGAGAGATAATCAATGAATCCCTCGAACACGGCACACTCTGTTGACGGGCCGTCTCTCGCCCACGGCAGATATGAGATGGACTTGCGTCCCCGGCAACCTTTGAAATATCGGTTGCGCAGTTCCCAGCCACCGCTGACATTCTCGAATGCCACGGCAAAATAAAATCTGCCGTTGACGCTGTAATGCGCCTCCTTGCAGTTCGCCATGGCGATGTGTGCCGGGATGCCACGCTCTTGGAGGTATGCGACAAGTGCGCGGTGTTCCAGTGGCACGACCTCAAATCGCTCCATGCTCGGCGCAGAATGCCGCTGGGGATAAGAGGATGCGACTGTCTGCAACGATAGCACCGGACAACTGTCAGCGATACAACGCATGAGATAGCGCAGGTCTGTTGACTGATACATCTCGGCTGCAAGGTCGATGATGTTGCCACCTTTGCCAAGTCCGAAATCATACCAGCAGTTGAGCGCGGTTTCGACCTTGAATGACGGCGTATGTTCATGTCGCAATGGCGACTTATACCAGAGCCTTGTTCCCTTCCTCGCCGCCGGTTCATGTCCGAGTCGGGACATGAAGGAGGCTAAAGGGATTGATTTAATCTCTTTTATCATGGGTGCTAAAATGTTTAGGTGAGATGGTTCTTGGTTTAGCTCCTATTATATATGCCCTTTTCTAAACCAGACCAGAATTGTGTTTCTTTCTCCGCTTCGCTATGAAAGCGCTGCGCGGTTACTCAATAGTAGAAATCCGGATTGTAGATATACTCTCGGTTCTCGTAGCGGATCATTCCTTTGTTGTCAAGAAAGGTCTTTAAGCCCTTGACTTTGTTGTTGGAATACGGGTGTCCACAGGCGGCATATCCGGCTTTCAATGCCGCCTCAAAGTTGCGACAGCCTTTAATCGGCCCGTTGGCGAATACCACACCTAATGCCTCGCGGTGCTGTTCCTCGGTCAACTCCTTGTATGGATAAGGGTCTTTGGTTTTCTTGCACGGCTCGGTGAACACATATCCACTTGCTATCTCCGGCAAACCGTAATCATTGACACGGAAGGCAAACGGGTCGAACTCGGCGGCACGTATCATGGCGGCGCATACCTCCGACACTGTATTATCGGTTTTACTGCGGCTCACCTGAAGGACGGTCTCGGCTTTGTTGTTCAGTTCGGTACCTACATGACCACGGGCATTGTCATCGCTCTTGTTCAGATGCAGGACGGTGTGGATATGTATCTGATACTTGTCCGTCCATTCCATCAGCTTGCCGATAAGGTCGGTCGATTCCTTCGCGCAGTTGATGTCATACATCAGGTCACGCACACCGTCGATTACGACAAGACCAACGCCGGGTGTATTTATTATCGCCTGTTCGATGACTTCAAGGCGCAAGGAGGGTGTAAGCTGGCGCAGTGCCGCGAATTTCAGATGCTCCGGGTGGGTGTCGGTCGGCAGTTTTGCTAGGCGCAACGCTCGCTCCATAACCTTCTGACAATGATACGGGCTTTGCTCGGTGTCGAAGTAGAGGATTGTGCGCTTGTCATCTGGAAACTCTGCGGTGTAGCCCAGTACTTTGCCGTTGACGAGCGATGCTCCGACAATGGCGGCGACATTGAATGTCTTTTTGCTCTTTGCCTTACCCGTCGAAGCAGAGAAATTGCCGAGTGTTCCGATAACGCTGCCGTTGGCATACAGCACCTCCGGCGCAGTCTGAATCTCATCGGTGATTCTCAACTGCTTTTCCTCCCAAAGTCGGAGGATGTCCTCTTTCACTTCTTGCATCGGCGACCTCCTTTTCTTTGGGCGTTGTGTTCCTGTACGAGCGCGAGAGCCTTCTGCCTGTCAATGACAATGGTGCGCTCATTCTGAATGATAGCCCCGTCAATGACACCGCTTTTCTTGAGACGCTGGGCAGTGGGCTTGCTGCACCCAAATATCTCACAGATACCGGAAATGCCATAGGCGTATCTTTGCCCGTCGGAAAAGTCATTGACCGTTGCCACCTGTGCCTTCAGCTGACGGCGGTCTTTGAGAGCCTCGGCCATAAGAGTTAGAAACTGTGCCCCTGTCATAAGGCCCAGAGGCAGGCCTAAAATGCTGGATAACTCCATACGCAAATCAGTTTTGGTTTGACATTCCCTTCAGTCGGATTACTCCGAAAAAAGGCATCGGGAAATGTTCCTCGACAATGCAAAGTTAATACCCGATTTGAGTGGTATCCGAGTGGTAAAAATTAGAAAAATACGGTCAAAAACAAAAATTTTTCATAGCGAAAATAACGTTTGTTTTTCAGCGAATTAAAGCCGGTATTAGACGGAAAATGCAGGGTGGTAGCAGATTTTTTGAGTGGTAGACGGGTGGTAGCTCATTACCACTCATTGGCTATCACTGCCGATTATGAAGCCTCATGACGGAAAAAGCCCTGCCGAAGCAGAGCCTTTCTATGGTGTCTTTTAAGGCAGCAACTTGCTCCCTCAAATATTAGCGAGAATATAGTCCGGGGAAATTTCCAGTTTCGAGAATGCAAAAAGTTTCTTGCCAAGGTCTTTAATG
>VSPN01000088.1 GCA_009775355.1 Muribaculaceae bacterium | reverse complement strand
AACGCATCTTAAATAAATCAAATTGATTTCTAACGAGTTGCCACCATTATCCCATTCAGTACGAATTTAGTACAAACACAGATTTCCCTCCCTCTGATATTCAGCTCCTTATTGTGTATATCACAAAAAATCTGTAACTTTACTTTCGGTAATCATGATATAGTATTTATTGTTTGGTACCTCTAAATTACTAAATATCAATGATGCTACCAAAAGAATCGGCAACTTTTTCAAGCTGCCGATTCAATTGTTTCATGGCGTTCCTTATCCCGAACTCGCGTTCATATCGTTGGTCCGGTCATCGCGGTTCGCGCCGTACCACCATCCATAGTTGGCAAACAGTTCCAGCCCGCGTGTGCGGTATTTCAGATCTACCGAGTTTCCCGTACGGAAATAGTGCTGGAAACCGTTGTCCGTCCTGATGGTACCGCTGAATCCATCGCCCTTGGGAGGCTTTGTACGAATGAGAACAACCGACTTCACATTGGCGGCATAAGATGCGCCGGGATTGGTTATCACCGACACATTCTTCATATCCTGTGAACTCAGCTGTGCAAGTTCCTGCAAGTCGTTAACCTTGCGTCCGTTGATATAGATTTCCGGAGAACCTTTGCCGAACACCTCCAGCGTGCCGCCGTTGTCTACTATCATAGGGACATGAGCCAATACGTCATTGGCTGTTCCGGCTATGGCGAGAGAACTTCCCTCCACGGTTGTTACAAGCGCATTCCCTTTCATCGCAGTAGATGGACGTATGGCTTTTACCACTACCTCTCCAAGCCCGACCGATGAGGGAGAAAGCGCGATTACACCCATGTCGCCAGATGAAGAGACAGGCGCAACTTTGGTCTCATAACCTACAAACGATACTTTCGCGGCAAGATTTCCGTCGATGTCAGTACTTATGAGGAACCGTCCTTCGCTATCGGTTACCGCTCCTGTCACATAATCTGAATCGCGGTATAGCACCACATTTGCGAAATCGAGAGGAGTCTCGTTCTCTCCCACCACTCTTCCTGTGATCTCCTTGCTGAAGGCGGGGAAAACCGCCGAGACAGCCATCAGTGTCAAAACAATCTGTTTCATATTTAATCGTCTTTTAGATTAGCGGAAAGCAGCTTCATTCCGCATCATAAATGATTTTTCTGATGCAAAATTACATCCAAGACGATTTTAACACCAAATATAAAAGTCTTAACACAAAAGATACAACCACTTGACTGTCAGTGGTTGCATCTCTTAAAACTCTTAATATTCCGCTGCCGGGTCTTAGTGGGGGCTTAATCTTCTCTCCGTTCAAGCAGAAACCTCACGATATCCTCCTTGCCGGGCACTCCGAGCTTCTTTCTTATTGATGACTTTCGGACATAGACAGCCGATGTGGTCTGTGCGGTGATCACACTTATTTCCTTAGTCGAGAACCCTGCCAGACCGAGCACAATTATCTGCTCCTCTTTCGGACTGAGCACGTCTCCGTATCTTTCATGAAGCGTGCTGTAAAATCCGGAATACAGGTTATCGATTATCTTGAAAAGATTCTCCCAGTCGACAAGGCCTCCGTTGGTCTCGCCGTCAATCGAAGATATTTTGCGCAGCATCTCACGGTTCTGTTCGGTCGGGGTCTCGGCCACCATCCTTATGATGCCGAGATGCTTGAGCAAGACACTGCGGAGAGTCTGCGAATCCGGAGTTTCAGGATCGGATACAGAAGGAGCTGTTTTATAATCATCCAGCATTTTCTGCAAAGCCTCTATCCGTTCCTCGTTTTCACGTTCACGTTGGCGGCGTTTGACAATGCTCCACAACGCCACGACCACTGTCAGCAATGCCGCGATACCGATAATCAGGATAATCACAGTCTTGTGCCCGCTCTCTGCCTTTAGAGCCAGCGCACGGTTCTGCTGGCGCAAAGCCGCGCGTTCGGATTCCCATTGCGAAGCCTGCATACGGTTGAAGCGTTCATTCTGACGGTTGTTCAGTCCATTTATCTGAGCCAGCTTAATACATCCGTTCCGTCTGAAGTCAATTATGGCATGAAGAAGATTGCTGTAGCTGCGAAAATAGGCGTCATCATTGCCTCTCAGTCTGAAAGCGAGACTGTCGGCTATGGCAAGATGCCTGGTTGCCCGGCTGATGTCGCCTGTATTCAGAGCATTTATCGCATATTGGAAATGAAGAAGGTCAGCCGCACCGTTGTCGGGCCCAGCCTTTCGGAATAAATCCGTTATAAGGGCATCGCTCTCGGCGTTCCTACCCTGTTCGGTCATCAACTGGGACTTCTCCATCTCGAACAGGAAATGCTTGTCTCCCCATCCTTTATCGCGGGCAAAAGCGATAAGTCCATCCAGAATGCAGAGAGCGGAATCCAGTTCACCTGCATATTCATAAGCCGATAGAAGCATATATCCTGCCTCTATCTTTCGCAGGGAGTCAGTTTCAAGAGACTCAAGTCTTTTGGCTACAGTCAGCATCTCCCGCCCCTGATACTCGGAAGCCCCGAGCAATACACGCATCCTTAAAGTCTGGACAATAAGGGAGTCCGGCACATCAGGCAGATCCGCAAGTGAATCGAGCATGGATATGGCGTGCGGAGTGTCGCCGATCCAGAACCTGTACCACGCCAGAGCCATGCCGCTCCTGATATCTCTCGTCACATCCCTGCCGCTATAATACTGATGGGCCGGTGCCACCAGCGAATCACCGATCATGCTTCGGTTTCCGCGCATATGGCCATACGCCTTCAGGTAATGATATTTCGCCCGCAGCGAGTCGACCGTAATGTCCGCCGGATCTATCGCTTCAAGCATCGAGAGGGCACTGTCGGTATTGCTGCGCATCACTTTTTCCGCATCGCCGATCTTCCGGTCATAGTCCGACATAGACCGCGAACATGAAGCCCACAGACAAGTTGCCGCCGCAACCAGAAAATATAGTAACCTCTCCGGCTGAATCCTGCGGTTCATAACTGAATTCAATCCCGACATCCTCTGGAAACTATTTTGCAGACTCCTGACCGGACGCGTTCTCTTTCTTCTCGGCATGATAATCGATCTTTGAGAATGAGTCGATTATTTTATCCTCCGAGGTCTTGTCGGCGTCATAGGTGATGGTGACGCGTTGTTCGGTCACACTTGTCTCGATCTTTTTTATTCCCTTTTCAAAACGGAAGAAATTCTTGATTTTCTTCTCGCAGTTGGCGCAATGCATCTGCGGATCGGTTGTCACAGACACAGTCCGGATATCCTTGGCACACGCGCCCGAAGCGATCACGACAGCGAGTCCGGCCACAAAAAACAGTTTTCTCATATTCATAATCTTAAGTAGGGATATTCAGTTAATGGCTTGATTTATCAAGCTGAAAATGGAGCGTGGTCGCCCTGTCCCGTCCTGAAAAATCTTGACTGGGATTTGTATTGTTAATTGTTAATATGTGTTCAAAGTCCGGAGGGACTTT
>VSPN01000087.1 GCA_009775355.1 Muribaculaceae bacterium | reverse complement strand
TTTGGCATGTGACGATGGAGTGTACTTTATGTACACGACTGAGGAACAGGTCAAAAAGCGTCCAGGATATGCGAGACTGGAGGTAACTTAAGAACCCGACAGGCTCTTGCTGAATTGCGAGACAATTGCAAAAAACTTTAAAATCGTGAGAAAGATTACCTCTGACCGGTCATTCACCGGCATATTTCCGCCTGCTCTTCAGTCGTTATGGATCCCCATGACTCCTTCATAGCAAGCGAAAATCTGCCCGGTGACTGACCGCCCTGACGATAACATTTATCATTAAACAAGCTTTTAAGCGCGTTCTAAACTTTGTGAATGCTTTCGCTGTTATAAAACTGAGATAGAATACGTATCTTCGGATTTGTTGCCGATCTTTTACGTCAGATCAGACGGAGAGGACGGCATATAGGATCCGATTCATAAATTTCAAAATTTGAATTTACATGGAAAAGTTCGATGAATTGATAAAGTCCGAGACTCCTGTGATTGTAGATTTCTTCGCCACGTGGTGCGGACCCTGCCAGATGATGCATCCGATTCTTGAGGAACTGGCAGGTAAGGTGGGCGACAAAGCCAGGGTCATAAAGATCGACATAGATAAAAACCGCCGCCTTGCCGCCGTATACAATGTCCGTTCTGTCCCGACGCTGATGATCTTCAAGGATGGAGATCTGAAATGGCGTGTCTCCGGAGTGCAGCAGGCAAATGTTCTTGAATCGGAACTCGAGAAATATTACTGACAATCGTTCTAAGGCACTTTGCCTCATTTTGGAAAGGGCCTGAATACCAGTGGCGGCACGCTTCGTGCCGCTTTTTTTATGTCGGTTAGTCTTTTCAGTGTGATGCGGTGTGTCGGTCTTACTCCGTTGTTAAACTCCGGTCTGTAAGTCCGCTCTAATATGTATTATCAAAAGTTTCCGAGAATGATAAGAAAAACGATATTGGCTGTCGCGGTCGCCCTTATGGCGTCATTGCTTCCTTTAGCAGCGACGGCGGCCACCCGGTTCAAAGATGAAAAACTTCACTATGTGATTTCATATAAATGGGGTCTCATACACAAGGATGCTGGCGACGCCTCTCTCTCATTACGTCGCAACGGTGCCAACTATGACCTTATGCTTGCGGCTAAGACAAAACCGTGGGCCGACAAGGTCTATATGGTCCGCGACACCCTGCTTGGAGTTGTCCGGGTCAATGATCTGCGTCCGGTAAGCTACACAAAGATAATGCATGAGAAAGACCGTCATGCCCGCGATGAGATATCCTACAGCGTATCGGGAGGCATCACCAGAGGAGTGGCAAGACGTTACCGCAGCAAAGACGGGAAGACTTCGGTGACCGAAAAGAATCTTTCAGCCACAGGACCGGTCTACGACATGCTTTCTGTATTCTATTATCTGCGGCAGCTCGACTACTCTCAGCTCGACAAAAACCGGCTCTATACCGCCACCGTATTTTCGGGTGATCAGAAAGAGACAGTGAAGATCCGCAGTCTCGGCATTGAGAAAATCAAGCTCAAAGACAAGACTGAGCGCGAGGCTTATCACATCAGGTTCAATTTTACGCGCAAAGGAGGACGCAAGTCTAGTGACGATATCGACACGTGGATATCGACAGAATCGTCGCACATACCCCTTTATCTTGTGGGTAAACTTCCTGTAGGAGAGGTCAGGGCATACTTTACCGGCAAATGACGGCTGAGGTCACAGCAGTCTGAAAGGATCTGCGTCAGCCCATGCCGGGAACTTCTCGCGGAAGGAGTCGAGTCTTTCGCGGCTCATGGTCGCGTATACAAGTCCGTTTTCGCTGAATCGCACAGACACATCCTTCCCCTTGAAGTCATAGACCGCCGAACTTCCGTCGTAAGGATAGCCCTTGGTGTCTGTGCCCTTGCAGTCAACAGCGCAAACGTAGGCCTCGTTCTCGATGGCACGTGCCGGAAGAAGTGTATTCCAAGCCCCGATTCTTACTTCAGGCCAGTTGGCAGCCACAATCAGAGCGTCATATTCATTGTTGACGTTCCTGCACCATACGGGGAAACGCAGGTCGTAGCACACTACCATGGCGAGATTCCAGCCTCGGTAGCGTATGGCGAGGCGCCCGTATCCGCGTGAGAAAACTTTGTTCTCGCCTGCCATTGTGAACAGATGATGTTTGTCCTCGAATGTCTCGTCTCCCGAGGGCTCGATGAAGAACGCGCGGTTGTAGAGTGACCCCCCGGAGTCAGCTATGAATGTGCCGGCTATGGCTATCTTGTGCCGTGCGGCAAGTTCCTTCAGGATGTCTACGGTCTCGCCGGTGTTTCTTTCGGCAAGAGCGCGTACTTCCTCCTTGTCTTTGCCTACAGGAAAACCGGTCGAGAAAGTCTCTGGCAGAATCAGAAGATCCGTTTCCGGGTGTACCTGTGATATTGTCTCACGTAATGTCTTGAGGTTCGCCTCCTTGTCATCCCATTTGATTTCCATTGGGAAGAGGCATACTTTCAGGTCGGATGATTTCATTGAAGATGTTGTCGGTAGGAAGACCGGAGATTTGCCGGCGTTCCGCGATGGTTACAGTTCGAATTGTTCAGGATATCTTGCAGAGTTTTTCCACCGGGCATAATATGCTTTAACTTCGGAAAGATCATTTTCTATGTCACCGGTCGGCACAAATTCATCCTTGATGATGATGCGTCTATCACGGTAATCTATGATTCCGAGCTGAACGGGAACACCGGCCCCTGAGGCAATATACAGAAATCCGGTGTGCCATCTGCTGTTGGCGCTCCTTGTGCCTTCTGGCGTGACAGCGAGGTTGATATAGGAATCCGACTTGAACATCTCCGTTATCTTATCTGTCAGCGAGACGCCCGTTCGTTTCCGCGGTACCGGTATTCCGCCCAGACTCGTGAGCAGATATTTCAACGGGAAGAAAAACCAGAATTCCTTCATCAGAAAATTAGCTTTTCTTCCCAGTGATCTGTAGGCCGCGAGACCCAGAAAGAAGTCGAGATTCGATGTGTGTGGGGCAACGCATATCACACATCTGTCACGCCGTGGCGCGGTTATACATACCTCCCAGCGTGCCCATTGCAATATGCGTCCCCAGATATTCATTGTGCAGCTGCGAATTCTTTGTTACGAGCTTTCTCCTCAGCAGGAAGAGCAGCGTTGAAAACCTTGAGAGCCTCGTTGATCTCCTCGCTGAACTCAGTCTCGATCTTGTCGAAAAGAGCTTTGAAGAACTTTTTCTTTGCCTTGGCATATTCAGCCATGCTTCCGAAAGCTTTAGGCCCGCGGTCAAAATATACATTTGAATTGTTTTTTGCCTTGCCGATCGCACCAAGTACTTTCTGCATAGATTCGGCTATTTTGTCGCGGTCCGCATTCTTTACGTTGTAATATGCCGAGATCATTTCATCGATCACTGATGCGCCGAGAGCGTCGGCATACTTCTTGAATTCTCTTTTATTTGCCATAATTTCAGGTTATATGAAGTTTATGAAAGAGGTTTGTTTATACCTCACATATATATTAACGAACAAATTGCGTAATCTATCATCCGGCTTCCGAAATTTTCGATTGAATTGAAGAAAATAGGGGTCAAGCCGAAATGGCGGTGCATGGATTTAGCGGAAAGTGTTAAATTTGTGGCATGAAAACCTCAGATGCAATATGGATGTGCCTGCCCGAGGGCATGGACGAACTATTTGAGATGGTGCGCTTCGAGCGCACGGAACAG
>VSPN01000086.1 GCA_009775355.1 Muribaculaceae bacterium | reverse complement strand
ATTATTAAACAAGCTCTAAGCCTTGAGGCATGATCGATGCTGTCCGACCTGTGACGGCAGACGGGAGGCGCAAATCGAAAAGCGTAAGAGGCAGACACTCTCTGACGGGTGTCTGCCTCTGTAGTTATATGCAGAAAAGAGGTTATTTGCGTGCGTGACGCTTCACGAAGAGGTTGCGGACGTTGAACTTGATATTGTCTTCAGAGGATGCGGCGGAGCGGGAGAACGCGCTGTAACCGTAATAGAACGGTCTGTATGAGCCGGTTTCAGAAGCGATTGAACCGTTGTCGTTAAGCGTGAAGTCGATGCTGTGACCGCTTTCGTAACCTTCGTCATCGCTCTCTGAAATGTAGTTGGGAAGCTTCACGGGTCCGTTGCCGAACAGACCGGCAGTGGCGAGCACCTGGAATCCTGACTCATCGAATGCGATGTATGAGAGATTCATCGGCATCTGGAGGAATTTGTTAGACTCGTTGCCGTAAGAGATTACGTAAGAATCAGTCCAGTTGTCGACATATCCGTCTTCGTTCTCTTTGCCGCTTTCGACAACCTCTACGAGATTGCCGTTCTCCCATTTGTAGGAAACGGTGTATTCTTCAGAGAACTTTTCTGTTGTCCCGTCAGAAAAATCTTTCTCGATTTCTGAATTTGAGCAGTCGATTCTGATAAGGTTGCCTTCGCGGTTGTAGGAGAATCTCATTTTTCCGCTTCCCTTGTACTGGTATTTGTCGCCGCCGTCAATCTCGGTATAATCCCATGAGTTTGACAATTCGGAGATGTAGCCGCTGCCGTTGAAGCGTACGTCTAACGCACCTTCTTCATAATCATCGAGAGTGGTTATTGTCCCTTCGTCGTAGTTGATGCTGATGGAGTAGGGAGAGGCGATGCGGGTGAGGCGTCCGTCGCGGTCGTAGGTGATGGCCGCGTTGTTCATTGAGGTGAGGCGTGTGCCGTCGATCTCGACGATGGCACCGTTGCCGGGTTCGTCGTTGTCATCATCGCCGCAGGAAGTGAATACTGGCGCGATGATCACGCAAAGTGCGAGAGCACTGATAGTTCTTAATGTCTTGATCATTGTTTTTAAGTTTTAATTAATGAGTGTTGCTGAATCAGAAAAGTCGGTTAAGTCCATCTGCAAAACCGCACAAAGATAATACAATTATCTGAATCTTCAAAAGCCATAGTTCTGGGTTCGGAGCGGCTCGAGTGTCTGCGCCAGCATGGCTGTTCGCTTTATAACCTTCTTATCCACAACTTTGAACGAAACATAGTCTATATCAAAGGCGATATTGCTTGTATTCTTCAGCTCGGTGTGTAAATAAAGAAGCCCATTGTTTGTGTAGATAGACTTTGAGAAGTTCCTGCGCAACAAGCTCTTATCCGGTTCTCATGCAGTCATATAAACTCAGGAAGCCTTCGCTCGCCGTGCGCGTAAAAAGAAAAAGAAGAAAGGACGTGGACTGTAGCCGTGTATTACAGGATGAGTTTCATATTTGGCACAATGGCATCAATCATCTGTTGGGGAACTTCACATTCCCTTGCAATGAGAGGCCAGCGTGAAGACACTTCTGTAATACTGTCAATGATTTCGGCGGCATCCTTTATATTGTTGCGTTTGGCAAACTCAAGAAGATCGGTACGGCTTATGTCGTCAAACTTTCCGTTGACTGACATCTGATGTTGTGCGGTCCAGCCACCCTTTGGATTGTAGGCAAATCCCATGTCGTATGCAGGAGAGAGACTCCATTTGCCCTGCCTGTCCATAAGGAAGGATATGTTCTTGGTATGGTCATCCTGATTGCGGATCACCACATTGAATACCATGCGACGATACATTTCCTGAGCCTGTGAGTATGGCAGCCTCAATGCCCTCATTACGTTGAACGCCTGTTCATAGGAATAAGAGCGGGGATTGCGGTAGTCATAATGTGCTATCCCACAAAGCGTCTGCATATGGACTTTCTTACCGTCCTGACGGTCAAAACGCTTAGTGAGGAAATGCGCACGCCCGTTCTCCTCTATAATACTGCAATCCGACATCTCTATGCCACATTTCTTTACGAGCCGGTAGAAGGAGTATTCAAGCCGGCCGAAATTCTGAGTTTCCCTGAATCCGGCTTCTGCGGTTACTCCATCGAGCTTTATCAGATAATAGTCAAAGCCTTCGGGAGCTTCAATCTGTCCTGAGCGGACTTCACCGGTCTGTGGATTGCAGGCAATGATGGCTTTGGCTCTTTGTCCGCCGGCAGATGTGCCGAGACGCACGATTTCAGCTATCGCCGCCTTTTTGTCATCATCAAGATTGACACCGAACTCCTCCTTCTCTGAAAGTGCCTCGCTTGCCACTTCGACAAGGGAGTCAAGTTCAATTCTGACATCCGGGCTGTAGGGTGCATCCATGGCAGGCTCAAATTCCAAAGCACCCATGCAACGCTTGCCGAGGAAACAAAGTGTCTCCACTGCATTTCCGCTGCTGCGTCCGGTAAGAGCAAGCCATCGTTCAAACAAGGCACGTCCATATGTATCAGGCAATGCGTCGGCAAGCATTCCGGGGAGTCCCTTGAATGTCTCACGGCCTATGTCTGAAAATGAATAGATTCGTCCTTGACGGACTGGCATAAGTATCGGTGAGGGTTCAAGACCTTTGCCTATGAAACTGTCGGCATACTCGAAATGTGCTATCTGGCGGTTATTGTCCCATCGGAATGTCCCGACGGGTTGACCGTAAAGATTTACTCGTGCTATATCTACCATTCTGATTCCTCCTCTGTGTCAGGTTGTGGGTTAGTCTTGTTATTTCCGCTTGCACGTTTACGTTGTTTCTTCCTGTTCGCCTCTACAAACTCGAAATATTCATTTGGACTCATCTCCTCCTCCTTGATAAGTGGAGAGAATACATCCAGTTCGCCAAGTACGCGAAGCACCCTCATAAGTGAATCGAAATAGCTTATATCACCTTTCTCGATTTTCTTTAGGGTCGTCAGGGAGACCTGTGCCTGTTCGGCGAGCGAGACTTGAGTGAAATTCTGCCGTAGCCGCAGTTGTCTCACTTTCTGTCCAAGCCGACGGCGGATCTCTCCGTCGGGTAGCATATAGATATTATCTTCCATAGTCGTAGTTGCGTCCATTAGGCTGCAAATATAGTGATAATAGTTTAAACTGCGCCTATTAGAACTGAATATTAAGCAGGAATAATAAAATCTCTTTGTAAAATCCACCAAAAACCAACGAAAACAATGTCTCAACAAGCTCTTACTATGCGCATCAGCCGACATGCCTTTGCTCACATCGCACAGGAGGCGGGTGCTGAAAGTTCTGCGATAAAGAATATCCTCGGACATAGCAATCTCGCCACAACCGAACGATACATGGGAAGCTTCGATACATCCAGGACCGATAATACCCTGCGAACTCTGTTCAAAAAGAAGACCATGCCCAAGCATACACATCAAGAAGAAGCAGATATTGCAATGATGAAAGAAGAGCAAGCTATCGAATTGCTAAAGGGCATGACGCCGGAGCAAATCGTGGCTGTAATTTTGGCAATCAATAGATAATATTTATAGCCCTCTGAACAATAGGCAGAAACGTCTATTTAGGCGAATTGCGCGAGTTGGCAAATTGCGCATTCGAGCCTTGGCTCGGTGCGCGGTTCCGAAGAAATTTGACCAACCGACAAATAATCAGTAAATTTGCAATATTATGGCAAATCAGAGCGACTTCGCAAGGAGCTGCCGGGACTAAAGGGCTTTTCTCAGACCAATCTCAAATACATGAGAATTTTTTA
>VSPN01000085.1 GCA_009775355.1 Muribaculaceae bacterium | reverse complement strand
CTCTCACAAAAATAGCCGCCCAAAACCTGGACGGCTATTTTTTTAAGCTATACCTGCTGTCGCGGACGGTTGTACTAACATTTTTCCGAGCCTTGACACTGACGTATGCGCCGCATCCGTGCGCCGGTTCAATGTTGAGGCTGCGTCGCTGCCAGACACAAAAGTTCTCTGCGTCTCGATGGATCTGCCGTTTGCGGCAGCCAGATTCTGCACAATCAACGGGATAGACAACGTCATGACTGCTTCTGGCTTCAGATCGGATTTCGGTGAGGATTACGGTGTGATGATAGCCGAAGGCCCGCTTCGCGGTCTTTACGCCCGCTGTCTTGTTGTGATCGACCGCGACGGTAAGGTTCTCGGCGTTTCTCTCTGCGATGAGACAACCGATGAGCCGGATTATGGTTTTGCCGCCCGCCTGTTGTCCTGACGGCATCCTGAATCACCAAAACTAAAAACGTCAGTTCCGTATTACGGAACTGACGTTTTTAGTTTTGGTGATTCAGGCAGGGTATTATCTTACCGTTTCCTTGCTGACTCTGTTGCCTCGGCGCACAATGTAAATGCCTGGGGTCGGATCGATGACCCTGATTCCTTGAAGACTGTAGTATTCGGGATCCGAATTATCAGTGTATTCTATTCCGTCAACATATGTCGGTGCCGAGTTCAGGAGCTTGCCTATGCGTGCGGGCGCGTAGGTGATGATATCCTCGTCTTCTTTTTCTTTAGAAGAACTCGGATCCATTGAATAAGAACCGCTGACGTTGTCGAAATATGAAGGATCGTAGGGAGTGCCGCCGACGGGGCTTGTTCCGTATTTGTCGCAATACATCACGCCGATACCAGTGTTGCGGATGTAGTCTGCCGTGATGCCGAGAAGCGACAGGGGAAGCTTGAACTCATAGAACGTATGTGCAGAATCATCGATCTCGCCGCGCAGGTCGATGAAGCCTTCGTTGCCGAGAAGTGCGGAGGGATCAGATCCGAACGGCTGTCCCCAGATATTCTGGATCGAAGGGTGGAGACCGTCTTTGTAGCCATAGAAATTGGCGGGCACGGTCTTGCAGTATGCTGCGTCATACGATGCGTGGCCGTCAGGGGTCGGTATGAAGAATCCAGGAGTGCCGACACCTGGCTTTGTCGAGCACATCAGCACCGCGTCGACGCCATTGTTGAATTTGGCACCTTTGTCCTTGTCATTCCAGATGGGGCCTGTGCCGTTGATATAGCCGTCGAAGCTCTTCTCCGGGTCGAGGTCAAATGCCCAGAACATGTGGCCGTCCATGTTGTACGGTTTCGATTCTCCAGGCTGTTTCCCTTCTCCGTATATGTCCCATACGGTGTAAACTAACTGTACGCCGAGATAGAGATTATCGTTGTCATAAGCCGCATAGATCGAATAGGAATCCACGATGGGCCGCTCATGAAGTCCTTTGAAAGCCTGGGCCACGTCGCGGGCCACACCCTGTGCGATAAGCTCGTCGGCAGTCCAGTTGCTCATGGCGTTTGCGGCAGGATGTCCGCTGACTGCTATAGTCTTGTTGGAGCCGGTCTTGCCGTCGGGGTTGACCTTATAGTAATCAGTGATCAGGTTGTCAGAGGGCTGCGGCTGAGGATCCGGTGCGGGCGAGGTGCTTTTGGTGAACGTGCAGGTCACGATGTCGCCGGCTGTGCCGTCATTTCCGATGCCGATGACCTTGAGGGTGGTTGTCTCCGTGAATGAGAGTGTTGATGTGTACCTGCTGTCTGCTGCTGAGGGGGTGGAGCCGTCGGTCGTATAGTAGATCGTGGCCGTAGCGGGGGTAACGCTCAGTGTGACGCTCACAGATGACGAGAATGTGCCGCCTGCTGGCGATGCTGTCACCACCGGTTTCTGGACAGGATCACCGCCGGCTTCGCTGTATACACCCTCATCTGTTACCTGCCCCTTGTTGCCGTTCGCTCCCTTGTAGATATGCTTTGCAACAGGTTTCTGATTGTAGTCGGCAGTCTGGCTGCTGCCGGTGCTGTTGCAGAAAAGAAATCCGTCAAGATCGGAAATGTCATCGGTAAATGTGTATTTCCAAACATCGTCGGCAACCTTGGTCATAGGTGTGCCGGGCCATGATGTGCTCGGCTGATTCCAGTGATGTATGTTGACGCTGTCCCATTTTGTATTGGAGTTGTCGTAATATATTGTCGTGCTGCCGTCGGGATCCGGGTTCGGATCTGGGTTCGGATCTGGGTTTGGGCCGGGGGTGAGGCCGTCGTTATAGATCACAGCGATGCCGCTTGCGCCGACGTTGCCGCTGATTGTCGTTGCCGTCACGGTGAATGTCGAGCCGCTGACACGGTCTGTGTATGTTCCGGCTGGGCAGTAGCCGCCGCCGTTCTTAACAGACACGTTCCCGCTGCCTTTCATCACGATTACGGCTCCGCCGTCTTGGCGTGTCACGCAGAATGTGTTGGATGCGGCCTCACACCAGTCTTTCTTACCCGACATTACGTTGCGGAACTTATTGACCTCGGCGATATGCTTGCCGGTGAATGCAGTGGAACCCTTGCCGACCTTGATGTTGTTGAATCCTTTTGTATTGGGCCGCGACAGATAGAGTGCCGTTGCGCCGTTGCGGCATGCGTATGAGGCGTATGCGCGGTCAATGACACTCTGGTCGACGTTATGCGACCATTCGTCGTTCGAATAGGTGTCGTGGCTTTCACCCCAGTAGACGAGTTTAGTGTCAGACACACTTTGGTCGACAGTCCACGCGCCGCCGTAGCCGTAAGGTATGCCGCCGTTTTCTTTCGCGGCTCCGTTGCTGTATTTGTTGTCTGTCACCGACATGTAGTTGGTATACTCCTTGATGATAGACTGGTTGGGACCGGGAGCGTCAAGTATCTCTCCGTAATGATACATGCCAGGAACTGAAGTGACTGTGCTCCAGAAGGCGCATCCTTCCGAGGGAAGTCCGATATGCTTGGCCGCATCCCAGCGGATACCGCTGACACCGAGTGATTTCAGTTTCTCGACATAGGCCTTGGCCCTCGCGCACACCTCGGCGTCTTCCGAATTGATGTCGCCGTAGTCTCCGAGCTGCCCGTGCGTGATTGAGTAGCGGTTACTATAGTTGATATTGCCTTCCCAGCGGATGCGTCCGTTCGAGTCCCACCATTTGTCATGAAAGCCTGCTGTCTTGTCAACATGGTTGGCCACGACATCGACGATGATCTTGATGCCGTATTCGGCGGCGGCGGAGCAGAGATCTTTCAGATCCTGCTCCGAACAGAAAGACGATGTCTTGAATGCCAGGTCATAGGGACGGTAGAGGTCATGCCACGATGAACCGGTCTTGATGTCGCCACGCTGGAGGGGTGATAACTGTACTGAACCGAATCCGGCGGCTGCGATGCTGGGCAGTGCTGCCTTGATCTCAGATGCCGGCCAGTTGAAGCAGTGAAGGATGTTTCCTTCCTGAATTCCGGAGGGCAGACCATAGTCCGCTCCCCATGTGATCCCGCTGATTCCTGCAAGCAGAAAGAGTGAGAACACACTTCTTCTGAAGATTTTCATGAAATAGGTGAATATATGTGATTAAAAGCTTTAAGCCGTAATTGTGGAGTGATACTCATCGGTGCAAAATTAACATATTTTTTCAGATTGGGCAAGTATATTGCAATTGTTTATATCTGACTGTCTGACTGCTTAAGACAACATATGATCTATATACTTGTTATAACTGAAGTTGTTCAAACTTATTTCAAGATGTTAATAATACAGTAAAATAATAAAAATACAGCGCATTTAGCAAAGGGCG
>VSPN01000084.1 GCA_009775355.1 Muribaculaceae bacterium | reverse complement strand
AATGCTCCCGTGATTGGTACCGTATTGGAGATATGGTGACCGAGCAGGTTGACACGTATATTCAGTTTGTCGATAAGTGTCCGCATCTCCATCAGTCGCTCTATCTCCGGTTCCTCTATATACGTGCCGTCTTGCACTTCCTGATATAACTGCGACTCCGGAAAGATTGTCAACGACACTATGTTGATGATGCAGGGATGGAGTTGATTCAACACCTCGGCGGTCGCTATCGCGCTTGCCTCGCCATTGCCCTTGCCGCTGAGTCCGTTAAGATAGAATACATTGTAGCGGATTCCTGCCTCGTCGAGTTTTGTGAGCTGTTCAAGAATGTCGGCGGCGTGATAGCCCTTGTTCATCCGCTCCAATGTCGGGTCATGGGCAGTCTCTATGCCAATATTGATGCTGTCGAGTTTCAAATGGTGGAGGTTCTTCAGTTCTTCAACTGTCTTGGACGTAATGTCCGTTACGCGGGCGAACATCCCGAACGACACCATGTGCGGAAGATACTTCCTTAACAGCAAAGCAACATCCATGAGTTTGTTGTAACTCAACGCGAAAGGGTTCGCTCCGGTGAGATAGACACGTCGTGCGCGTGGTTGCCACTGCCGGATGACTATAAGGTCTTCCTCCACCTCTGAAAGAGGCGACATTCGGAAGGGTGTACCGTGGTATAGACTGCAAAACTTGCATTTGTGCCATGTGCAGCCGGAGGTCAGTTGCAGCAGCTGGGAACTGGCTTCGTATGGAGGTCGCCACACCTGACCTGTGAAATGTAGCTCAGGATATATCATATCTCGATATTTTTTGTTAATTTTGTAATGCAAAATTAGGTGATAGTCAGAGCCAAAGCAACAACTTACCGAAAGGTTTGACCCTTACCTAAAAGTTTGTTTTACTCGTTATCAGCCTGTTTTGCATGACAGTATATGGCAAAAAAACTGGATTACGAATATTGCAAGGCCGCCCCGATGCTCGAATGGCTCGGCAACAAGTGGGCGCTGGTCGTTCTCGTGAAGATTTCCGAGAACGAGCCGGTGCGCTTCAACGAGTTGTACCGCAATATCCCGTCTGTGTCTGAAAAGGTACTGTCGCAGGTTCTCCGTCAGTTGACGACCGACGGCATAATCCGCCGCGAACTGTTCCCGGATGTGCCGCCTCGCACGGAATATTCCGTCACTGACTTCGGCAGAACACTTTTGCCCCACGTCGAAGCCCTCATCAACTGGGGCCGCGACAACTTCGACACCATAATGTCAAACCGCCAAAAACAGAAATGAACTATGAGCAACGAAATTCTTTATATTCTGCTACCCGACTTCGCGGCGCATGAGGTAGTGTATCTCGCGCAGGCAATCGCCTCCGATGAGTATGCGCTGAAAGAATATCCCAAATATGTCAACAAGATTGTAGCGCCGACACTGGATCCGATTAAATCTATCGGCGGTTTCCGAACATTGCCGGACTATGCGTTTGACACGATGCCCGACGATTATGCTGCGCTGGTGCTGATTGGTGGCTTCGGCTGGAGCACGCCCGTCGCTGACAAAGTCGTGCCGATAGTCCGAAAAGCCATTGAAGAAGGCAAAACAGTCGGTGCTATCTGTAACGCAGCTTCGTGGATGGCGAAACATGGTTTTCTCAATGCCGTGAAACATACCGGCAACGGATTGGAACAACTTAAAATTTGGGGTGGTGAGATCTATACGAATCCCGAAGGGTACATCCACACGCAAGCCGTAAGCGACAACCGCATTGTGACTGCAAACGGTTCGGCTACGCTTGAATTTGCAAAGGAGTTGCTTCTGTTGCTTGAAAACGACACGCAAGAGCGTATAGAAATGTACTATCAATTCAACAAGCAGGGCTTCTGCTCTTTATTTCAATAGGATGTCTCTTATGATGAACCCGTCAGAATTCATAGCAGAATATCGGGAGTGTTTCGGAGCATCTGTGCCGTTGCCTCTCGCTGTGGTATATGCCGATAAGCCTCTCAGTGAGCCTTGGAATATCGCGGGCTGTATGTTCAAGCAATTTCATAGGGCATATAAAGGGGAAACAGTAACTTTCGACGCCGAGAGTCTCACATGCGGAGGCGGCAAGCTGTACACAGGTCTCGGGCCGGTACAGGAGCGTATATATGACTTCGTCTCAAAAGTGGAAAAATACAAACAGTCGCCGGAACTGGTTCGAGGTTATATAACGGCACTGAACCCACGTCTGTCCGAAAAGCCATATCTGAATATCGTGCCGGTCGGCAATCTTGACAATTTCGATGAAATAGAGGGTCTGATATTCTTTGTGACGCCCGACGTGCTTTCCGGTCTTTTCGCTTGGGCCAACTATGACAGCTCGGATCTTAATGCCGTGATGTCTCCGTGGGGTTCAGGCTGTGCGTCGGCAATAACGACGATGGTCAACGAAAACCGCGCAGGCGGCAAACATTGTTTTATCGGTATGCTTGATGTCTCAGCACGTCAATTCTTCCACCATGACATTCTCAGTTTCTCAATTCCCAGGAGCCGATTCGTGGAGATGTGCGACACGATGCGGCAATGCTGCATCTCCGGCAGCCCCGCATGGCTCAAAGTGAAGAAAAGAATAAACAACACATAGGTATGAAACATAAAGTGAAAATCACTGTGCTTGACACCAAGCTCTATCCCGAATATCAGCAGCAATACTGCGTGAATCCTTGCTCCGGCAAATGCCCTGTCTACAACAAGGGCGATGAGTTCATGTTCTATCGTGATGACGTCCGGGATGACTTCTGGCACTGTGGACTCGACACGCTCGTGAAAACCGACGGCAATCCTGATGAGGTGGCAGGTGGTCCGAAAAAGCCATTCTGCTCCGAGGCGTGGGATGCTATCTCCAGATACATCTACGCCGGATTGCAGGGCGGCTCCATCATGAAGGGTTGGATGCGCGATGAAAACACCATGATCACATGCTGCAACGACGGGACGCGCCCTGTAATCTTCAAAATTGAGCGCATCGACTATGAATGAAGCATGATAGAAACTGACAGACTTATCCTGCGACCTTGGCGAGAGGACGATGCCGAGGCTCTTTATAAGTACGCTTCTGACCCTGCAATCGGTTTGGTTGCAGGTTGGCCGCCGCATACTTCCGTGGAAAACAGCCTTGAAATTATCCGGACTGTGTTTTCCGCGCCGGAAACTTATGCCGTTGTATTGAAAGAGACTGATGAGCCTGTGGGTTGTTGTGGTATAATGTTCTCCAACAGTTTACATGCCGCTGAAATGCAAACAAATGAGGCAGAGATTGGCTATTGGATTGGCAAGCCATATTGGGGACAAGGATTGATACCGGAAGGGGTAAAAGCCTTGTTGTCAAGATGCTTCAATGACCTTGAACTCGGTGCCGTATGGTGCGGATATTATGACGGAAACGACAAATCAAGACGTGTCTGCGAGAAATGCGGATTCAAGTATCACCATACTAATCCCGATATTGTCTCGCCTCTTGGGGACAGGCGTACCGAACAATTTTATCTAATGACAAAAGAAGATTATCATGACATACATATCAATAGAGAGCGACAGGCTGACCGCAGAACAGAATAAGCAGCAGATTCGGATGCCATGGTAAGAAATCTTAAATAGATTATCAATGAGAATCTATCAACCGAAGGAGAAACTGCGCCCGTATGTGCGCTACTATTGGGTGCTGGAAAGCGATGCGCCTTTCAGCGTCCTGACATATCCTATCGGTTGCCCGCAGATGATTTTTCATCGGCGCACGCCTCTATTCATCCCCGAATTATCATGTCGGCAGGATAAATTCACTATCAGCGGGCAGGTGAATTTCCCGGCTAATATTACCTCTTACGGCGACACGGAAATGGTTGTCGCGGTTTTCTATCCCCATACCATCGGGATGTTCATTGACACTCCACCGTCGGCTTTCTACAATCAGGAGATTTCCGGCTACACTATAGGGAACAAGCAGTTGAATCGGCTTGCCGACCAGATTTTTGATTGTGCGGATTCCAAAACGGCAATATCGCTGATAGAACAGTGGCTAACCGCACGAATCATCCCATCGTTGAACATTGAAAGAATCGGGGCTTCGCTCTCCGCGTTGCTCCGTTCGCCGTCAACTTCGGTTGAGAACCTCGCCGGAATCGCCTGTCTGAGCAAGAAACAATACGGTCGCCTGTTCCGCGAATATGTCGGCATGAATCCTAAGGAATACGGACGCATAGCCCGGTTCCAGCGGGCTTTGAGGATGATGCAGCTCGGTTCTCGCGATTATGCCGGAATTGCATACGCCAACGGGTACTCCGACCAGTCGCATTTCATCCGCGACTTCCGCCTTTTTAGCGGCATTACACCCAAGCAACTGGCTGAATACCAGATACCATACTCCGATTTATATACCGTTCCGGTATAAATGTCCCTTTTCTTCTATCCGGGCTGAAAGCGAAGTGATAATT
>VSPN01000083.1 GCA_009775355.1 Muribaculaceae bacterium | reverse complement strand
CGGGTGGTTCTGCGTTCCAGAACACTCAATAATGCGAGTTAATTTTGGAACATAGAACTGAACACCCTACTTATTTAATCACACATCTACATAAACTGTATTATGAAAACTGCACATATAGCCATGATGGCCGGCACAATGCTGGTCTCGGGCTCAGCTTTCGCACAACAGGACGAGACCAGCCACTTCCGGACAGACAACGAGAAGGGCATAATCGAAGAAATCTTCAAGATCGAAAAGAAGACCGACAAGTTCAACCTCACTCTCGACATGCATGGAGACTTCGAGTCAGACTGGACCGGATCTAAGTTCGACGGCGGCAAATTCAAATTTCAGGAACTGCGCTTCGAGGCGAAGGGAAACATCAACAACTGGCTGAGCTACCGCTACCGGCAGCGCCTCAACAAGGGTGACAGCACCGACGGATATTTCGACAACGTGCTCAACAGCATCGACATAGCCGGCATAGGACTTAACTTCAAGAAGTGGTCGCTTTTCCTCGGAAAACAGTGTGCCGACTACGGCGGTATCGAATTCGACAAAAACCCGATCGAGATCTACCAGTATTCCGACATGATCAACTATATGTCGAACTTCATGACCGGTATCAACGTTGCCTACAACCCGACACCCGACCATCAGCTTCAGTTCCAGGTCCTGAACTCGCTCAACGGCTCGTCGGCCGACATGTATGGCGATTATGAGAAGGCCAAGCTCCCTCTTCTCTACACCCTGAACTGGAACGGCAATTTCAGCGATGTCTACAAGACCCGCTGGTCGGCATCGTTCATGAACGAGACCAAGGGCGAGCACATGTGGTATTTCGCCCTGGGCAATGACTTCCGTCTCAGCGACAAGGTGGGAATGTATTTCGACTGGATGTACTCGCTCGAGGGCGTGGACCGCAAGGGCATAATCACCGACATCGTCGCTCCGAACGGATGGAACAGAAAGGCCGCCAAGACCGAGATCATGTCTTTCATACTCCACCTGAATTACCGTTTCCATCCTGCATGGAACCTGTTTGCCAAGGCGATGTATGAAAACGAGGGAGTTTACAAGACCAATACTATGGATGTTCTCGCTCCGGGCGGAGAGACAGAAGTCCCAGTCGAGCTCCGCAAGGGGAAATACCGCACCGCGCTCGGATATATCGGCGGTATCGAGTACTACCCCTTCAAGGACCGCAACCTCCATTTCTTCGCCACATACGTGGGCCGCAACTATCTGTACACAGGCAAGGCGAAGGAGTTCGGAGCCAAAGACTACAACACCAACAGCGTGCAGGTAGGCTTTATCTGGTCTATGCCTGTATTCTGAAAATCCGGCTCATACCCTCATAAGGCCGTGCAGTGGCATCACTGCACGGCCTTATATATATGCCGCAGTCTCTTCTTGCCGGATATATCGGCAGACATAGTTAATCTATATTAAATTAATAGCATGCGAATAGTATTTATTTAAATTTTGTTAAATTATAAAAATATTTTTATGTTTTAGAACATTGTTTTAGAAATATTTTGTAATTTTGCATTGAGTTTTTCATGGTATTAGATTTTAAGGTTAACGCAAGATTGGTTGTCGGGATGACAATCAATTTTTTTTGTAACTACCAGCCGGCTCCGGCATCGGCGTACATACACCATCTCTGAATCAGACTCCGGCAGAACAAAACACATCCCGGCAGGCGTCACCATGCCGGGATGTGTTTTTATGAAAATACGATCTGGCGTCGTATCAGAACATCACTATAGACGATCGAAAGCCTTTGCGCACTATATAAAGACCGCGCGCAGGGGCTTCAACTCGCACACCCTGAAGAGTGTAATATTCCGCGCTTTCAGCATCTTCAGACATAACATCCACACCTGTCTCAAGATCCTCGCCTTTTGAAGACTGTATAGTATTCTCGGCCACAAGGTAAGTAGGTGCGATATAATTGCCCGCACCCTTTTCAGCAGAGAAGCCGGCGGGAACGACCGGGACATATGCACGGGCTACCACAGGATACGTCTGGTCGAGCACCTCCTTGGCAAGACCCTTGTGATATGTGTTGTATTTCAGACTTACGGTTGAGTTCTCATCGGAATATTCCGGATCCTCACGGTAGAGATTTCCGGCATCCGGTGCGGTAAGCCAGTTCACATGACGATAGAGCCCGACATCGGAAACAGGAGACTCTCCGCTCTCGAGATCAAGAGCCATCCACTGGTTGACAAGAACTCCCTCCTTGTCGGTTACCGCATCATGACTTGCCGACGCCGCGTCTTTAAGATTCAGAACCGAGGTGGAGAAGACATGAATCGAGCTGTCAAGGTTCACCCAGTGGAGACTACACTCTCCCGACCCAAACTCAGGCAGTTCATACACGTGAGAGTCAGCGACCGGACACCCGTATGTCTTACCGGCCTGCATGGCCGTGAGGAGAGAGGAATTGTCAGCTCCATATGATTCGACGAGATAATCGCTGTATTTCTCACAAAGGCCGAGTCCGCACTCCACACGCATCTTTTTGCCAGGATCGACAATTCCGACCACGATCTTGTGCTCTCCCTCGATTTTGATCTGTGCAAGAATATCAGCACCTACCGACAGCCACTTCTCTTGCTCCTGATCGTAAGAAAGCGAAACCACCGAAGTGCCGTTCTCATATATATCCACTGTCTGCGGAGCCGTTTTTCAGTCGATTATCTCCGGCACAGTCACCGTCAGATAATCACGCCATTTGCCTGCGGCTATCTCTTCCGACGGGCCGTCGGCACGGCTATCGCCGCCATCGCGGCTGTCAAGATCCTGACGGGTATAGAGACCGGCCAGCTCAAACTCGGGCCGTATGTCGGGAACGGTCACAGCATCGGTAGAAAGCTCGTTGCCGTCTTCTGGCCTGGTGGAGTCATCCTTGTTGAAATAAAGTCCGTAGAGAAGTGTATGCGCCATATCTTCATCCACATCGGCAGTAATGTCATGAAGTTTCACCGCGATAGCTGAAAGATTTACCACTCCGGTGTCGGGATCGTAGGCAAGATAGCCGCTCTGTCCGCTTGTGATCAGACTCTTCTTTTCTGCAAAATACCACTTATATGTCCAGTCCGTCAGTAGCTTCTTCTCTTTGCTGAGTTTGAGATAACCCACCGGGGTATAGGAAGTCGATCCATCAGAGCCCTCGTTGATCGAGGCAACTGTAAGCTCCACATACCATTCTTCTCCGATTAGAGACGAGCCTGTATGTGTCCAGTATGACGACTCGTCACTTGTGTTTTCTGGTATGGCTGCCACACTCAGAGGCAGGTCGGGATCATTGGAGAACATGGCCATGTCGGAATAACTGTTCTGATATGTCTTCTTCCCGTAAGACACGGAAGCGGCAGGAATCACGTCCATAGTCACGACAAAAGGATATTTCACATCACGCGGTTTCGGCAGCCTGACGTAGGCATAATGCACATTAGTGGCGCCGAGATCCACATCAAGCACACTGATGCGGCGCAGCTTCAGTCCCCAGACCGGACGGTTTCCGAGTTCTTCCGCTGTCGGGATCACAATGTTGACCGAGGCCTTGCCTCCGCCTATGAGCTCCACGCCCACCGCATCGACCTGTGTTGTCTTTGCGATCTCGTTTCCAAACTGGTCGATAAACACGAGCTCCACGGCTTTGCCGAGATTCAGGTCGAGCACCGAACCGCTCGTGAACACAAATCCGACCTCCGCGCCATAGGGAAGCTGCTCGCCGGCGTGAACGGTGTAGTATACGCCTCCGATATTGATCGACGACACAACTCCGTCTTCCAGATTGTTATTGACAAGAGTCTTGCCCGAAGTGAAGACCATGCCGATACCAGAACGAACAGAACCCGACGCGTCGGGGAAATATTTCTTTATTATGGGTACCTCGGTGAAGTCATCGACAAACGCATAGTGCACTGATATCTTGCTTATCACATCGGCCGACACTCCGCCGATGCCAAATCCGAAACTGTCGAACTCCATGTCATTGCCATCCTTGTCGGAATCGGGAGCAACGGTCACAAGAGTCTGTATGCCCTTGCCGCCTATCGAGATAAGGCTAAGGTTGAGCACATCGAGTTCTTCCGATGAGGCGTTCTTTGTGTACACCAGTTTCCCGTCTTTGTAAAAATAGATCACAAACATCTTCAGAACATCGGCTGTCAGCAGCGAGAAATCATTGCCGGAAGTCGATACGGCAAAACCGACCTTCGTGCCGGGCCCGTAGACAATACCGTTGTCATTCTTCATGACAATTGTCTGGCCAAGGATAAGATCCGCATCGGCAAGATTGCCGGTCGACGATGAATTAGCGGGATCATCATCGGTTATGTTTCCGAGATTCTGCATCACAGACTGACCGACAAGATTCAGACCGTCCCACTTTCCGCCTTCGGCCCGCCAGCCCTCGGAAGCGAGAAGCGGATGACCGTAGAAACCTTCATAAATTCCGTCTTCGTTCGGCAAGTCGGCCGCATGGCCGGCCGGCGCAAACAGAACCGACAGCGAGACCATCAGAAAACGAAATAAGTATTTAGTCGTCATAACTATTCGTTTTAGATTTATTTAGGGATATTCAGTTAATGGCTTGATTTATCAAGCTGAAAATGGAGCGTGGTCGCCCTATGGCGGTGCTGTT
>VSPN01000082.1 GCA_009775355.1 Muribaculaceae bacterium | reverse complement strand
CCGCTCAACTTCAAACCGGAGCAGGAGAAACGTGCCATGCTGTATATAACCCTATCGGAGACATATCAGCAGCTCTACAACTACGAGGCGGAGACACATGAGCCGAGTGAACATCTGCGTGAACACCTCAATCAGTATTACGATGAGTTTGTCACCAAGTATGGCAATCTGAATGAGAAGCAGAATGTCAAGTTCATAATGCTGGACGCCAATGGTCGTGATGCACTGGCACTGGAGCGCGGAGAGAACGGCCAGTTTGTCAAGGCTGACATCTTCGATCATCCTGTTTCATTCGCCGTTGACGAGGTTGCTTCGGTCGATACTCCGATAGAGGCATTGACAGCATCGCTCAATAAATATGGCGAGGTCAATCTCGAATATATGGCTTCTCTTGTGGATATGGATGAGGACGCAATGGTTGAAAACCTTGAAGGACACATCTATTATAATCCGCTTGTGAGCAATTATGAGATAAAAGACCGCTTCATTGCCGGAAACGTGGTTGCCAAAGCCGAGGCAGTCAAGGCATGGATAGATAAAGAGGAAGAACGCATCAAGGAATTTCCCGGTTATGACGGCATCGAGCCGTTCATCGCCATGTCGCAGGACTCCCTCAAAGCTCTGGAGGAAGCCCGGCCCCGCCGCATCGAGTTCGATGAACTTGATTTCAACTTCGGAGAACGATGGATACCTACGGGTATCTACTCGGCATATATGAGCCATCTGTATGAAACAGAGATTAAAATTGCATATTCTTCCTCTATGGATGAATATTCGGCAGATGCACCCCACAAAAACATGAAGATATGGGAGGAATTCTGTGTCAGAGGTTACTATCGCACATACGACGGCATGAGCCTTCTGAAACACGCCCTTCACAATACGGTTCCCGACATAAAGAAGTCAATCGGCAAGGACGATGACGGACATGACATAAAGGTGCCGGACAACGAGGCTATCCAACTCGCCAATGCCAAGATTGATGAAATCCGCAATGGCTTTACAGACTGGCTGGAGGCTCAAAGTCCGGAATTTAAGGAAAGGCTGGTGGACTTGTATAACAATAAGTTCAACTGCTTTGTGCGCCCTAAGTATGACGGCAGCCATCAGACATTCCCCGACCTTAACATGAAAATGTTGGGAGACCGCTATGGAATCAGCTCCATTTATCAGAGTCAGAAGGACTGTATATGGATGCTGAAACAGAACGGCGGCGGAATTTGCGATTTCGAGGTGGGCTGTGGTAAAACGCTTATAATGTGCATTGCAGCGCATGAAATGAAACGTCTCGGACTGGCTCACAAGCCGATGATTATCGGTCTGAAAGCCAACGTAGCCGAAATAGCCATGACCTATCAGTCGGCTTATCCGAATGCCCGAATCCTTTTCGCCGATGAAAAGAGTTTCAAGGCTGACAACCGCGTCAACTTCTTCAATCAAATCAAGAACAACGACTACGACTGCGTTATCATGTCGCACGACCAGTTCGGCAAGATACCCCAGTCGCCGGAGATGCAGCAGCAAATCCTTCAGGCGGAACTTGACACCGTTGAGGAAAACCTCGAAGTGGTGAAGCAGCAAGGGCATGATGTGTCGCGTGGTATGCTCAAAGGTCTGATAAAGCGAAAGGAGAACCTGACCGCCAAGATTGCCACTATCCAATACCAGATGGAGCAGAACAAGGATGCTGTCGTTGACTTTAGGCAAATGGGTATAGATCATATATTTGTGGACGAGTCGCACCAGTTCAAGAACCTTATGTTCAACACCAGACATGACCGTGTGGCTGGTCTGGGCAACAGCGAGGGAAGCCAGAGGGCACTCAATCTGTTGTATGCCATACGCACCATTCAGGAACGGACAGGTAAGGATTTGGGTGCTACTTTTCTCAGTGGTACCACCATATCCAATAGCCTGACGGAATTGTATCTGTTGTTCAAGTATCTGCGCCCGAATGAGCTTGAAAGGCAGGAGATCCGGTGTTTCGATGCGTGGGCGGCGATATTCGCAAAGAAAACTACCGACTTCGAGTTCAATGTCACAAATAATATTGTGGCGAAGGAGCGATTTCGGTATTTCATCAAGGTGCCGGAGTTAGCTGCTTTTTATAACGAAATCACGGATTATAGGACAGCGAAAGATGTCGGAGTTGACCGCCCGGAGAAGAACGAAATACTGCATAACATTCCTCCTACACCGGCACAGGAGGCGTTCATTGAGAAGCTGATGAAGTTTGCCGAAAGTGGCGATGCCACTATCCTCGGACGGGCTCCGTTAAGCGAGACCGAGGAAAAGGCGAAGATGCTTATCGCTACTGACTATGCCCGCAAGATGGCACTGGATATGCGTATGATTGACCCTGAATACGGTGATGACCCTAACAACAAGGCCAGTCACTGCGCCCGAATGATAGCGGAATATTACCGCAAATATGACGCTCAAAGGGGAACACAGTTTGTGTTCAGCGATTTATCGACATACAAGCCAGGCGAGTGGAATGTCTATTCCGAAATCAAGCGTAAGCTGATTGAGGACTATGGTATTCCGGCGCATGAAATACGTTTTATACAGGAGTGTAAGACGGAGCGCAGCCGTAAGGCTGTCATTCAGGCTATGAACGACGGCGATGTGCGTGTCCTTTTCGGCTCAACAAGTATGCTCGGAACAGGCGTAAATGCTCAGAAACGAGCCGTTTGCCTTCATCATTTGGATACGCCGTGGCGACCGTCAGACCTCACTCAGAGGGATGGCAGAGCCATTCGAGCCGGCAACGAGATTGCCAAGTTATACGCTGATAATAAGGTTGATGTAATCATCTATGCTGTGGAGAAGTCATTGGACTCCTATAAGTTCAACCTTCTTCATTGTAAGGCTACGTTCATCGACCAGCTCAAATCCGGCGCACTCGGAGCGCGAACCATCGACGAGGGCGCAATGGATGAGAAGAACGGCATGAACTTTTCGGAGTATATGGCGATACTATCAGGCAACACCGACCTGTTGGAGAAGGCTAAACTCGAAAAGCGCATTGCCTCGCTGGAGAGCGAGCGCAAGGCGCACAACAAGGGCATCTCCGATTCCAAGTTCCGGTATCAGACAGTTACCCATGACATTGCCAACAACGAGGCGGCAATCGAGAGGATGAAGGCTGATGCTGCCCGATACGAGGCAGTTGTCAGGAGGGATAAGGACGGCAACCCCCTGAACAATCTCACCATCGACACCTGTAACCTGTCCGATGAGAAGAACATGGGTATCCATCTGCAAGGGCTGGCGCAGCGTACCGACACTCACGGCCAGTACAAGCGTATCGGCGAGGTATATGGCTTCCCGATTTCCATTATCTCGGAGCGCACACTCGTTGACGGTAAGGAGGCAGTTCAGAACCGTTTTGTGGTTGAAGGCAACTACAAATACAAGTTCAACAACGGCTTCATCGCTATGTCGGATACCCATGCCGCCTGCATGAACTTCGTCAACGCTCTGGAGAAAATCCCCGGCATCATCGCCCAATATGAGGAACGTACCGCCAAACTGAAAGCAGATGTTCCCCAACTCGAAGCCATCATCTCGAAGTCCTGGGGCAAAGAAGACGAGTTGAAGCAACTCAAATCCGACCTCGCAGCCATCGACCGCAAGATAACCGCCGCCCTCGCTCCCAAGCATGATGAAAAGGACGGCGAGGAAGTCAAGCGAGATGAACAGCCCCAGCAATCTCATCAAGTGGAAGCATCGGCACAATCCAATGTCTCAAAGAAATCGATGGTAGCGGAACCTAAGGCACATTATACCCAATCGACTAAGGGAACAAACTCTCCTCTGCAATTTACGCCTAATTTCAAAAGACTTTGAAATGAAAAAAACGGATGTTGTTGAAAAATACAACGTCCGTTTTATTTTTAATCCAAAAATAAATTGTAACTTTGTAAGCGAATAGCAATGGCGGTTGGTGACGACCACCGCTTCAACATATTGCATTCGTATTGACTCGTAAAGGAAAACTGCTAATTTTCATTGATAGACGAGGACATACGGAGCAATCGTGTCGTATTTTTACGCAAATACGGCACGGTCTGCATACGTCGGTCTATCAGCCTTTAGCAGTGGCTCCTTTACAGGTGTATGCAGATTCGTGCCTTTTTATAATATCGGCAGGAGTTTGCATTACAAAAATGTAAACTTCTGCCTGTTATATGAAGCCACAAGAAAAAGCCGCCGGTACGAAAGAACGAATATTGACAAGGATATTGCCTCTTTTCCTTGTAAACAACTATGAGACCATAACCATAGGTCTGATGGAGGATGCGACTCGTATGACAAGGGGAACCATATACCGTTACTTTGACAACAAGGAAGACATCTTCAAGCAGGCACTATTCCGTTATTATGACTCACCGCAAAACGTGTTGTTTGCCATATATCCGGAGAAACACAATCTGACCGAGTATTGGAAACTGAAGATACAACAGCTTGAATGCGCCTACTCTTATCTGAGGGAATATGGCATACTTGTTGATATGCTCGCAATATCCCATTACATTGAGATCCAGGGAATGCGCATTATCCCATCATTTAGTGAAATGATAGCATCACACAAACACAGGAATCTAAAATATTGGTCACTGGTTATCAGAAATACACCGGATATATCGTTGAATACTCAAAGAATGTCATATCATAGAGCAGGCCAGATATACCACGCTATGTTTCTGCAATTATGTTCAAGTTACCCCAAAGTAAAGTTAAGCCTCCCGGCTTTCAAATTCTCATGATCTGGATAATCTTCAGTTAAGGAGCACGAATCCCTTGTCGGCAAGGATACTATGTGCTTTTTCAGCATACTCATCAAGATAAACGTGTTGCGGAATTTGAGGTGGGGCAAACATCCTATTTATGCCATGATTTATTAAC
>VSPN01000081.1 GCA_009775355.1 Muribaculaceae bacterium | reverse complement strand
AATCGACCGATGTGCCGCATGGCCACCAAACACCCCGATCGAAAAATACCGCGACCTGCTACCCGACCGCTGGAAACCCTCACAAAAATAGCCGCCCAAAACCTGGACGGCTATTTTTTTAAGCTATACCTGCTGTCGCGGACGGTTGTACCATTGATGTAACTGCCGACTGTGGTGTCACGGTCACCAAGGATGCGGGCGATGCGTTCGAGCTTCTCCCATACACTGTCCTCGATGTTGACCGGGTGACGCTTCACCAGTTTTGACGGCGTGAGATAGGCCGCTTTGAACTCGGCATAATCCGACTTGCGCTGTTGTTTGCCGATACGCTGTTGCTTGGGCTGCTCTGCCAACTGAGTTGTGTCCGATGCGACAGTTGCCTCGGCTGCTGTCTTCTCGTTGTCAAACAGATTATTTGTGTTGGCAGGGGTGTTACTGTTAACAGTGTTGTCGCTGTCAACAGTGGGAGTGTAGGAGTTTGAGTTGTCTGATTTCATTGAGTTATCGGGATTAAGTGTTGATACTGTGGTTTGGGGTGCATCTGTCAACTTGGTTGACTTGGATGCTGATGTTGACGGAGATTTCTTCGCTGTCATTGTTTTTCACTTTTTGAGGGTTTGAGAATAGCATCAGTATCCGGGTTATACCGTTCAACTGATACGAGAGTGCATTGCAGGTCATCTATGAGTTTCTGCAAAATAGGGTTACGGCGTATCATCGCTTGCAGTACGGCTTGGTCAGGCTCGATTTGCAGGAGATAATCTGCTATGTCAAGTCCTGCTGTTCGCTCATCATCACTTGCTGATTCTTCAAGGAAGTTGAAGATGTTAGCCTCGATGCCGAGTGATTTCAACATTGGCAGTTTCTCCTGCCATTGCTGTGTCGCTCCGAGGTCGGGGAACAGCGTTACTTGTCTGCTACGGAGAACATGGAGTGCATCAGTATTAAAGCATCCATGTTTGCCGCCCGTCGCCAGCCACACATATTCCGGCAGATAATATGATGCCACGATTGCAGTCTTCTCGCTCTCGACTATGGCAATCGGCTTACCTCTGTTCATCGGCAACAGGTGTTCACCGAAAAAGCACTGACGCAGATTATAGTCGGGTAACTTCAACAGCGAGTGAACCCATGTGACATGGTTGAACGGCTCTTTGACACGTTTGCCGTTCTCAGCATCATAGAGCATGACTTTCCCGGTGCGGACATTACCGATGATGTCGGTTTGCCAGAATACGCATGACCCCGGCCAATGCTTTGATGTGCCGACACGGTAATCTTTCATAAGCTTCTCCGTTTCCTCGGCTCCGAACTTGGAGCGGAGGAAACGGTAGAGATTGTTCCTCTCATATCCGTGCAGAGTCTGTGCGACAGTCTCTGCCGCGATGAAGGAGGTTGGCTTTCGCTGCTCGGTCTGCTTGGCTCGCCATGCTGACGGAGCGGCGGAATCGGAGTGCTTAGGCTTCGCCAACGGATTACGCTCAAAATAATCCTTTGGCGTAAGATGGTAGCCGCAGCTCTGCTCATGGTCGCATCTGCCGACATCATCAGGAAACGAGATTTGTTTTTCGGTGTCGATATATCGACTAAAACAGCGTTTCTTGTGGCAGGCAGGGCAAGTGTGGCGCGTCGCTACACCTTTATAGGGCTGGAGTATGAATCGGTGGGTGCTGTTCATAGATTCCCGAAGATTAGGTTTGCATTATTCGCATTTTCTGCATTTTTGGAGGCTGAAAATGCAGAAAGTGCAGAAAATGCAGGGTTGCGGTCAAATTTTACCGTAAACACCATGACGGATTTTCTGAAAGTGAATCCCGGTGAAACGCCTGATGAAATCCTTGAAGGTGCGCTCCGGCATCGAGTTGTCGGCGGCAATCTCAACTCCCTGTTCGGTAGTGAACTCGTCAGGCAGAGCCGATATCACGGCGCGTTGCAGTTCCGACAGTGACAAATCCCGGATAATGCCCTGTACCCTTGTGGCGGTTGTCTTGAAATAATCCACAAGTGATATGGCGTTCTCAACCGACACAAGATCTATTTCCGATTTGTCGGCCTCACCACAAGCCCACCGTGCCATTTGCAGTATAAGGCAAAAACGTATGGCATGGAAATCGAACTTGTTATAGACACCTTTAAGCGCGTCACATTCCTCCCGGTTACATTCCTCGGTATTCATGCGCTGCCACTCATATAGACACTCCTTTGCCTCCGGCACAAACGGTAGGATATTGGCTACAATATTCCCGTTTGCGTCGGTTTCGTAGGGCATCCCAACCAATTTGCCGATAATGTCAGCCCATGCCGCCTCGATGTCGAATGACGGTTCCTTGTCGCTCCACGGTTGTTTGTCCTGATTGGCGGGCATTACAAAAAGCAAGCGGTCAATGAATCCGTTTGATGTGCGGCTACCTTGTGCCAGTTCGTTGAGTATGCCATTTTGGATAGTTCCCACCACCGAGATAAAGGGTCGGCTGATATATACCGAGTTTTTCACGCCCTTGCGGTCGGAAAACGATGGATTGGCGTTGAACAGTTTGAGCCAGTATTCCTCATCAGAGCCTTTGTTGTAGCGATTGAAATTCTTGAACCACCCGGCAAGTTCATCGTTCCACATCAGTATGCCCCGAAGATTCTGCGAGTGGATAAGCAGCATTGCTTCCGGTGTTGCGTCCGAGATAAGGAAACGCTTGCACACCGGGGCGACAGGGTGAGGCTCCGTGCGCTCCTTTATCGGCAGTTCGCACTGACGCTCGTATTCCTCGCAAGCCTTGACATAAGTGCGTGTCGCCTTACCGTCCAAGTCGGTGAACGGTCGGATGGCGAAATTCAGAGGATGCGACTTGCACGCTCCGGGCCTGCCCACCAGACCCATGAACAGAATCGCGCTCTCATCCCATTTCCCTTTGAGCCGGGCGAAATGGGTGTTGCCAATGCCAAGACCGACAGCCACAAGCATGGCTCCGGCGAGATAATCCACCGGGTAGCCGTAACAGTCGTTTGCCTCTCGTACAATCCTCTGCATCTTCATCGGCAACGCTCCCAATGGGAAATCGCCGCCTCTGATGCTGATGCCCATATCCACGGCTTTTCCGAGTACGAGCATAGGGTCGATAGTCTTTCCCATAGGCTACTATCGGCGATTTGGTGACTTGGCGCGTGTGCCACGCCTGATTTCCGCCTCCATTTCATCGAATGACATAATCGAAGATTCACGCTTGTAGCCCTTGACATGATCCACAAGTTCTCCGGCTATAAATCGCCATTCCTTTTCCCCCGGCACTTTATATGCCGGAATCTTCCCCTCCCGTGCGAGGGCATAGACTGTAGATTGAGCCTTGCCGAGAATCTGACAGGCTTCGGCAATCCCGATAAACTGTGTTGCCGACTTTGGGATAGTTCTCTCCGGAGTGAGCATCTTGCGAAGCTCGCCCACTTCTTTTACCAACTCCCTGACGAGAGCGGTCAGCGATGACACTGCGCCCGGCAGCTCATCGAATGTTATTGAATTTTGTAACATAAAACTGGCGAACCCACTTTTGTATGGATTCGCCAGCAAAGTAAGGAAGTGTTCAAATGGTGGAATCAGGCACCGGGATTCAGGCTATATCCACCGGCATCCCACCATATCACCACCCGGCATAACCGTATTCGTCAGGTTCTTCTAATACGTTGTCTCCAAGATTATAAGGTTCAAGTTCCATATCTGCCATTGCTTGTGCCATTGCGTCATTCGCAGATTTGGAACGTTTGGGAATTTTTGTAGATTTTTTCGGCTTTGGGGTGGTGTTTTTTGTGGTGGCTGCAACGGTGGGCGTTTCCACCTCTACATCCTCAATGGGTACTTCAAAGCGGTCAACATTTTTGTTGATTTTTATTTTGCCCTGTGTGCCATTGCATGTCAGTTTACGTTCTATGGTGCATACTTCTACCTCTCTGAAGGTATAGGGGAACACTTGTTTTAGGAAATGTGCCGTGTGAAGATTAAATTTCTTGAACGGCTTTGCTATATTCCAGCCGAAGTGCATCATGTCGGATGTCGTAAGCTCATAGGGCAATTGTATCGCCATATCTTCGGAAAAATCCGGCACATCCTTACTATGTATAAATTCAGTTACGGCATCTATGATTTTTTCAACTACATCCTTATCGACGAATGGCGACATGGTGTAACCGATATATAGAACAACGTGTTCCTCTTTTTCATAGGCTCTGTCCTCCTGACGCTTCTTCGCTTGCTCACGTCTGCCCTCGTAATCAATGACTATCTTCTTTGGGGTAGGAGTTTCGATTTTGACTATTCCGGCAGATGACTCATTATCTATCGGGATTACTTCTTTCTGTTGTGGTGTGGATTCACACAATACAATCGGTTCTGGCATTTTATCATTGCCTAATTCGTTGTTGTCCAGCGGTTGCCGTTTTTTGAATCCAAGCCACTTGAAGAATTCTTCAAAACACTTGACGATGGCTGTGCCAAGTGTTCTTGAAAGAAATTCATGAAATGCTAAGTACAGCAAAGCGAATACGGCAAAAACACCGATGAATATCAGATTGGCATTAAAGCCGCTCATTCCTTTGATGTCTATTGCGTATTGGCGGGCAGCTGCGGCGAGAATCAAGGCAGCAAGGCTTATCCAAAGCCATATCTGCCAATGGTCGGGGAGTTGTCCGTTTTTCATTGTTTAATTATTGTAAAAAATTCATCAGTTTTTATAACACAATCCTCCCCGATGATGTTCAACGAAAAGAAAATGCCACCCTGCGTTTCGGCAAGATGGCATAGTCACTATGTCTCAGTTTTATCTGAACTAAGAAAATTATTTCAGGGAGATTACATTGGCTGCGGCTCTTTTGCGTTCATCAACGACCTCCGCGTATATCTGCGTATTTTTAACGCTTTTATGCGTCAGCATCTTGCTGATTGTCAGAATGTCAACGCCATTTGCGGCTAGCATGGTCGCAAAACTGTGGCGCATCGAATGGAACGAGATTCTGCGTGTGATACCGGCAGATTTCAACCATTCTTTCAGGGGATGATTCACCATGTGACGCTTTAAGCCTTTGAACACAAGACCTTCGGAGCGTTCACCGCATAGGGCGAGTGTTTCATCACTGATAGGCAAGTTAGCTTCTTCATCCGTTTTCTCTGTGCATTTGCGGATTACATAGCCTCCGTCTTGCCCCATTTCGATATGATCCCACGAAAGCTGGAGAATATCGCTGATTCTCAATCCCGTCATGCAGCTGAACAAGGTAGCGTATTTCAGTACAGGGATTTTGCATGGTGTCGCCATAAGCCGTTTCACTTCGTCAAGTGTCAGAAACTCTTTCTTGACCTCGCGCCACTCGATTTTATCAAGGAAGTCGTTGATATTCTCTCGGAGGTACTTTTCTTTGTAGGCTATTTTGAGCAATGCCCGGAAAGTTGACCAATATCCGGCTGCGGAGTTTTGTGTTATCGGGCCTTTGCCATTGTTGCGTTGACGCTGAGCCGAAAGGAGATAGGTTCGGAATCCGTCGCAGAAGTCGGTTGTCAAGTCACCGAAACGGCATTGCCCACCGCAATAGATTGAGAAATGGCGATACACGCAATCCCACTTCTGATATTTCTGGCGACACTTGTTCTTGAAGTAGGCGAGGAAGTCCATGCGCAGCTTCTCTTTGTCGAGGAAGTCAAACTGTTCGTTGAGAAGTTGCTCGA
>VSPN01000080.1 GCA_009775355.1 Muribaculaceae bacterium | reverse complement strand
CGGGGGTTCATTGTAAAGTTACAAAATATCTACGACTTTGGCAAACAATTAGTTGGCGATTAGCTGAGTATCCCTAATATAATTTATATTTTGTTTGCACATTTCGAAAATTTGCACTACATTTGCACCGCATTCAGACCGTTAGCAACTATTGACTCATTGTCAGATGAGTCGGATTGTAAAGGGTGGTTTGCCATAAGAAATTCATTTTCAGAAACATTCGTTTGCTTCTGAATGCGTGTGTATGGTAAACTTCAGCTTGCAGAGGGTGTGCGAGACGGAAAGAACGCCTACCGCCGCAGCACTTCGCGCAAGCGCATGGCGGCATTTAATTACCTGCATCCAACGGCATTAGCCGCAAAGCTCACTTACTTCAAACCTATACAGAACTTAAATTCTGATCACACTTTGGATGGATAAATTTTACCAACGGGGATGTTAAAATTCGCGGGCTGCCGTGCAACGGAAGCGAAATGCCCGGCAATCTGCTATTCTGAAAGATCTTTGCAACACTCATATGCGATGAGCCGCCCAAAGAGAGACCTTAAACGTGCCAGTCACGCGTCCTGAACGCCTTACGGCCACCACAACCGGTCCGCAACGCTCTGATGAAAACTCAAACTAACAATCAATAACTTTTAATCATTAACCAAAATGAAACATTTATTTACCAAGCTGTTGCTGGTGATGTGCATGTTGTTTGGTCCGGCTGTAGCAGCCAGATCGTTCCACTGCAACATTATCGGCAATGCCAACTTTATGGATACCAAGACTCCGCAGTCGAGCGGAGAAGAGGGTTCATGGAAGTTGCCCGGAGCTTATCAGTTATGTGATGCGACTGGCGATCTCTATTTCTGGGCGACAGGCAAGTTCAAGCTGTCCCAGGTAAAGAAAGACGAAACCAACATGGATACTTGGACAAGTTCTGCCTTCAAGATTGACAGCAGTAACATCACTTGGAATAGCAAATCTGCAAGTGATCTGGGTGCGACTTCAGATTCTCCCAAATTCGTGCATCTCGCAATACGCCCCAATGGTGGTAATTTCGTGGAAGTCAAAGATGCCCCCTTTGCAGGATATGAAGGAGTATGGTCAGATTATGTGGCACCTCTGCCCAGTCTCTACATCGGCGGAAGCTGGGGCGGTTCGGAGAACTGGTGGACTCCGGTCAAGATAGAAGCGACAGAGACTTCTTATAAGGACTATGTCGTGACAACTACAAAAAATAATGCGGAATTCCGCTTTTATTCGATCGACAATCCGACATCATCCGATTCCGATAAATCCAAATGGTTCGGTGCGTCGGGAGAAAACAATATGACTGTTTCTACTGACGGTACAAATTATACCGCCAATAGCTCAGCGCTGAAAACGTTCGTCATCAGCGAGCCGGGAACTTACACTATCAAGGTTTCTGAATTTAGCGGCTCGTCAGTGAAATTCTCTGTTGTCAAGTCTTCATCAGCCTACAATAATTCCCTCTATGTCGGCATTGCGAGCAGCAACCGTCATCAGATCCAGCCCGCTGCGGGGGGGGGGTATGCCGAGTATAAATTCTACGTCAATGAGGAGGATCTCAAAGACAGCGATTTCGGCTTCCGTTTCTACAGCGAACCCAATGCCGGCACCTGGATGGGAGCCGACGTTGAAGGGACTACGATCGAGTTTGACACGGAATACACCACGACCGGCATCAAGAGATACTGGATCAACGCGGCGGGTGCTTATTCGATCAAGGTGAAGTCTTACGACTCTGTGAAAAATCAGGTGGTATTCTCAATCACCAAACTCGAAGGCGACGTGGTTCTCGAACCGCTCTATATAGGCGGAACATGGGACAATACTCTTCTCCCCGGTAATCCCGATGGTACAAACTCTGCAAGGAAAACAAGAATCGAGTCACAGCGTGGCAAGTATAAACCTTTCAAGGTGACAGTGCCCGCCAACAGTCAGTTCATGTTCTTCTCTGCCGAGACCGGTGGCGATTGGATGGGAGCAGTGTTAGCAGACGGCACAGCTGTCGACAGCAGAGGAACTCTTTCTTTTACAACGAAGGGGGGATCTAATAAGTTCAAATTTGTCGAGGCCGGTACTTACGAGATCAATGTATCGGAGTATATTCCCAAGAGCTGCAAGGTGACCTTCACCGCCAAGCTGACTTCGGGCGGCTCTGTTGTGGAAGCACCCGAAACTCTCTATTTGAGAAACAGCCGCGACAACTGGAACAATGTCGTGCCGATGACCTATGATGCCGAGACTCAGTCTTTCTCCGCCAAGGTATCTTTTAGCGGAGAAGAAAACTTTGAATTCCATTTCTATGAGCGTAATGCATCGGATTGGTCGGACCGCGGAGTGATCTATTATCCGGAAGCCAACACTATTATCGATGGAAACTCCATGAAGAACATCGACAAATACGATGCAATCGGCCGAGATCCGGAAACAGCGTGGGCTTTCGGCAATAAGGAAAAGCAGGATGTGACTGTCAGAGTCATATTCGGCAGGAGTGTTCCGGTCGTTGAAATAATAAGCGAGTCGCCTGACAAGAACTACTACTTCATCGGTGACCTCAACGACTGGTTCTCTAACGAGTTTGACGGTAATCTCAAAGATACTGATATCTATGGTGAAACGATCGCCCAGGGCATCAACAAGAAAAGATGGGACATGAACAGTGAGAAATGGAAGTTCGAATACGTAGGCGACGGCTGGTACCGTTTCAACGGCTTCCCCGACGGACTGCTTACAGGTCATTTCCAGATTCTGACCAATCCAAGCTGGGTAGAAGGCGAAATCTATTCACATATGGTGAACTTCTCAGCTGAGACTTTGTCAGATGAGCTTTACAAGGCGTTCAAGATGAACCGTATCACAAGAGACGATATTCGCAAAGGCAGGGAGTATAGAATCCGCAAGCGTCCTGCCGGCGAGGGTCAGAATGGTCTTAACCTCGGCACGGAGTGCTCGGCTGTGGAAAATGCTGTGCTCTATTTCTATCCCGGCAATGATGTGGAAACTCCACGCATCAGACTCGAGGGTGCGCCCAAGGATTATTTCATCTTCTACAACATGGAGGAGGACGCGAATTTCGACCCTGAATACAAGACTGATGGCGACGGCACCAACCAAGAATATTGGGTGCGTGCGAAGATCAACAGTGGTAAGCCCAATAGCAACAACTACTTCCTCGCAGGCATAAAGTATGGCGATTTAACTCTGCCGTTCTACGACATCAACGGAAACAGCGGCCCCCACATGAACCTCAACGACGGTATCGACCTTGCGCCCTACGCGCTCAAGGATCTGTCCGAGGTCGAACTCAACGACCTCTTCTTCGGCCAGCAGGATATCGTGCAGTCGATTCTTCGGGAGGATAAACTTCCCAACGGTCGCGACATCTCTGTATACGACAACGTGTGGGTGGCAAAGGTCCCCTCAGGATTCGAGAACCCCGCCGGAACCAAATACAGCATGACCTTCACAAAGGCCATGACTGAGGCTGACCGCAACCGTTCGACCACAATCACTCCGCGTCATCTATACTTCTTCCCGCAGGTTGACGGTGTGCATGTGCATATCAACACCGACGATATCACTGAGAAGCTTTCGAATGTGGCGAGTGTGGATGTGGCATATCGTGTCTACAAGACCGACAACAACTATAACACCATCGCTATCCTTCACGGCAATGATGTAGAGAACGGTCGCGCCACTAAGATGCTCCACCCTGTCGGATCTGTGATGTCTCTGACCGAGAAATCAGAGACAAGAGAGATCGGATGGTATGAACTTGTAAGAAAAGATTACTCTCTCTGGGGAAGTCCTTCCGACACGGGTTATGCCGACACGGAGTGGATGGTAAGCTGGGATCCTGCAGTGTCGGATGCCGAGACTGCAGCCGAGGCTACCGACTGCCGCCGCGAGATTCCTTATGACGACAACTCCGCATTCGTGCAGTTCCGTCTCACTATCAATCTCAAGACTCCCCTCGCCGTGCCCGGACGCAGCAACGCTCCCGTGAAGAGCTATACGGTTTACGTTCCGGATCGTGTGAATTCCGGGAATGACAAGTATCACTTCTCGTTCAACAACAACGACCTTTATGTCAAGCCTCTTGCAGACAGCGACGCAGTGTGGACGGAAGTGAATCAGATCATCGATGAGATCAACGGCAATGTCGATCCCGGCACATTCGAGACTGTATATTACAATCTCCAGGGTGTGCGTGTTGACAACCCGACGAGCGGTGTCTACATCCGTGTCCGTGGCAACAAGTCTGACAAGGTGGTGTTCTGACAGGAAACAGACGAGAACGACTGATCCGCCCCAGCCGGGGCAGGATCGCGAAATAAGCGCGGCGGCGCGGAGCTTCGGCTCCGCGCCGCCTTTTTACGCCTCTATTCTTCTGTCGGCCTCCTTTTGTCATCGCCCGGCAATTATGTCTTCATGTCGTATCTCGGCGAGGCCGGGGTGGCGGCGTTCAGCGTGGGGCGCTGTCTTTTTCCGCTGATCTTCTTGATAAGCAACGCCGTGGCGCAGGCCTCGCAGCCCATCATAAGCTATAATTACGGCGCGGGGCGTGCCGACCGCGTCGGGCAGACGGTAAAGGTAATGTTGTAGGCCGATATCTGTATTCCGAAAAAATGGCCAAATGACCACTTTTTCGGAATATTATAGTAATTCCAAATTTCTTTCTACTGATATTATCACAGAATTTCGTGGCCGGGGTACTCAGATTCATGTTTATCCGCTTTCATTTGCGGAGTTTATGACGGTTGACGACCGCCATCCTCTTGATGCGTGGCCTGACTATTATACTTATGGTGGACTTCCGCATACATTAAGCCTTGCAGATGAGGAAGCGAAGGAAAACTACCTTAAGGAGTTATATGCCAAAGTATATCTTACCGATATAAAAGAGCGTCATTCTATGCGATCTGATGCGGAACTTAAGGAATTGATGGAGATATTTGCTTCTTCAATAGGGTCTCCGACTAATCCATCTAAATTGGAAAGGACATTCAAAAGTGTAAAGAAGGTAACGTTGTCAGATAAGACCATAGACGCATACCTGTCGTATTTTGCAGAAGCTTTTCTAACAGAAGAAGCGATACGCTATGACATCAAAGGTAAGAAATACATCAATACGCTCTCAAAGCATTATTTTACTGATATGGGCGTGAGAAATGCGATATTGGGATTCCGACAAACAGAGGAAAACCATATTATGGAAAATGTAATTTATAACGAATTGCGGATGAGAGGTTATTCTGTCGATGTAGTGGAAACCCGTCCCGTAGGAGAAGATGGCAAACGTATACGGAAACAGTATGAGGTTGATTTTGTGGTAAACCGGGGTAGTCAACGTTACTACATTCAGTCAGCATTTGTCATGCCTACTGATGCTAAAGAACGCCAAGAATCAGCATCCTTGCTTAATATTGATGATTCCTTCAAAAAAATCATTATAGTAAAAGATCATATAAAACCTAAATGCAACGAAGCTGGAATCATAACAATAGGGTTAATGGACTTTTTATTGAAACCAGAATTGCTCAATTGGTAAGATATTGGTTCTTATTGAGGGTCAAGGCTTTATAACGATAATTCGTCAAAGATGAAACCGCATGATTCCATATTATTTCACGAGACTTCTCCTTAATTTTTTGTGTCTAGTCCTGAAAAATCTTGACTAAAAAGTTAAAGATTTTAACGGACAATGAGTGAAGAAATCAAAAGAAACT
>VSPN01000008.1 GCA_009775355.1 Muribaculaceae bacterium | reverse complement strand
CCGATGGTACTGCGAAAGCGGAAGAGTAGGTAATCGCCACCTTGAAGGTCACGGAGAGATCCGTGACCTTTTTTTTTTGCCAGTAGTGGACGCGATTAATCGCGTCCTCCCGCTGTCAAACCACCCCGCCAGTAGGGACGCGATTAATCGCGTCCGTATCGTCAAACCGACCCGTAATCGCGTCTCTCGTTGTCATATTCGCGCGTCGGGACGCGATTAATCGCGTCAGCACCTATTTTTTTCGGGTATAATTTTGTTGTTACTTATATTAGCCTTATATTTGCATGATAATTCAACAACAACATTAAAATCAACAGCAAAACAACTCAAATGAAAAAACTTCTACTTTCTTTGGCGTCCGTAGCGTTATGCGCCTCGTTCGCCAATGCTGAAACTCTCTATGAGTTGACCTTCAATAAGGACAACAACCAGGAAAAGATTTCGGCATATGACAAGACATGGGACGTTATTTCCAATGGATCAACGTGGACTGTGTCGGGTTATAATAACAATAACAACGGTAAAGGAGAAGAGAATCTGGGAACAGATAAATCTCCTCAGACACCTTGGACCTGGGTAAGATGCGGACGTAAGAAGAATGGTTCTACAGCTACTATTTCTACTAAGTTTCCAGCAAGAATGGCAATCAGCGAAATAGTAATAGATGCTGTGCTGAATGGTGCCAATTCATCAACCAATTTAATGACTTCAGCAAAGTTGCTGATCGCAAATGATCCGACCTTTGCCCAAAATGATATTGTGGAAACTGTAAGCATCCCGGTTGATCAATTTGCAGGAGCAAAGAATGCTGCCAAGACAGTCTCAATCTCAACTCCAAATCATTCAGAAGGGCTATATTATCAGATCGTCTTTGAAATGACAGCAGGTTCTTCCAATGGCTGGCTTCAGGTCAACTCTGTAAAATATAACGCCGATGGGTCTCTTCTGGATGCAGAGATATCATTCCCTCTTACAACATACCATGCTGCTTTAGGTATGCCTTTCGATTCTCCTGTGGCCACTGCCAAAAGTAACGGTGCAATCACATATTCAATTTCAAATGAAGGTGTCGCTACAGTCGATGCAGAAACAGGAGAGGTTACGCTCGTAGGCGATGGTACTGCTGTAGTGACCGCTACCGTAGCGGCCACAGATACATATAAGGCTGGATCGGCTTCTTATACTCTTATCGTAGCTGATCCTTCTGTCAGATATAGTTCTGCGCTTGGTGAGGATTTCACATTTGAGAATGTGGAGAACCAGACATATCCCTGGTCTCACGACGATAAATATGGACTGAAGGGCTCTGGATTTGTAAATAAGACTGTAAACGCATGTGAGGGAATTGCAGTGTCACCGGTCATCGACTTGACAGAGTATACTGGCATCACGCTTGATTTCAGCAATGCGTTCAACAATTACAAGGTCGACAACACTATGATCCCAGTCGAAGAGTTCGAAGGATTCGCATACCTTGTAGCCCGTGTGGACGGTGCCGGGGAGTGGACTGTAATCGAAGCTGCCGTCACCCCGCCATCTGCTTTCAGTTGGGATTTCTATGCAAACGATACTGTTGACCTTGACGCGTTTGCAGGCAAGAAAATGCAGTTCGGATTCAAGTATGTTTCGACCTCAGAGTGCGCGGGAACATGGGAAGTGAATGAAATTAAGCTCAAAGGCAAGCTTATGACCAGAGTCGACGGAGTCGGAGCCGATGACAACTCCGCTCCCGTTTACTACAACCTTCAGGGTGTGCGGGTGGCTCAGCCCGAAAGCGGACTCTATATTGAGGTCAAGGGTGGCAAGAGCCGCAAGGTCTTTATCCGCTAAATCTTATCAGGCTCGATCCTGATGCAGCTATCAGATGACGGGAGAGTCTTCACATCGAAGACTCTCCCGTCTGTTTGTCTACATCTGTCAGTAGGCCTTTTCCGGCTTGTTCCATTGGATTCATCGAAGCCTCTTCGGCCATCGCAAAAAGCCTTTCGCATCGAATTCACATACAATTTAAATGCATTTTGAATCGACACAATTTTTTTATCCGAAAATTTGCGGGCGATTCAGAATTATTGTTTAAATTTGCATTTGCTTAATGTTTTACCGGATTTCTTGTTCATGTATTATGAAACCGGAATTGTGGTATTATCATAATAAGCAATAAATTGCAATCCAACAACATAAACATAATTAACAAATCGATCTATGAAAAAAATTTTACTTTCAATCGCAGCTGTGGCTTGTGCCGCTTCGATGAGCGCTACAAGCTATACGGTTTTCGATATCACTAATCCCGGAGTATGGACTGGTGGAGCAAGCGGATGGAAAAACACCACTGTAGCCGGTGGCAAGACATTTGAACTTTCCACAAGCAAAGTCGCTGACAACGCGACCGATCTTATCTCGCCTGTCGCCAATTCGTATGCCTGGCGCGTCTACAAAGGCACTCAGGTTGAGATTTCAGCCGACATCGAGATGAAGCAGATCGTCATCACTTATGACGACTACGAAGACAGCAAGTATATTGGCACGCTCACTCTGAGCAGCGCATGGACCGGCACTCTCTCCGGCAGCGAGTACACTCTCGTTTCATCCGGCGCTTCATCTGTGGTGATGCAGGCCGAGGCAAAGCAGGTGCGCATCAAGAAGATCATCGTTTCTGACGAGGCCGGTTCGGTTGAGCCTCCTGTGACTCCCGATCTTCCCGAAGGTGTGATCTATTCAAACACTTTCGAGGAGAATCTCGACGGCTGGGTGAAAATCAATGACGAGTCTCTCAGCGACTTCAACGGCTGGAAGATCAATGCCAACGCGCCCAAATGCGCTATCGCCAACTCTTACTATGGCGGTTCGACCCACGCGGCCAACGCGAAGATGCAGTATGAGTTCGACCTGTCTGATTACAAGAACGTGAAGCTCAGCGTGGCTCAGGCTTTCGGTTTCGATTTCCCCACCTCGCAGGTTGAGAACTATCGCATGTACGTTATTTCGGAAAACGGCACTGACTACCCCGCATTCGCCAACTTCCCCGAGGTTCCCGCATCGGGCAACTGGAGCAAGGAGTTTGCCGACAACGAATTCGATCTCAGCGAGTATGACGGCATGAAGATCACCATCGGTTTCGAATATGCCACTGACGGCGCTACATCACGTGCATGGGAACTCAAGAACTTCGTGCTTTCAGGCGACAAGAATGAAGTCTCTGTGTCAGAAATAGAGGCTGAGGGTAATGCTGCTCCCGTATACTATAATCTTCAGGGCGTGCGTGTGGCAAATCCTGAGAACGGTCTTTTCATCGTAGTGAAGGGTTCGAAGGTTTCGAAGGTCATTCTCTGACCATAGCCTCTTGTCATAAAATAGTGTCTTCTTCACCGAAGACACTTTTTTTATATATCGGCCATACCTTTTTACCGTTGAATTGTGAAAGATTGTGAAAAATTTGTATATTTGCAACCGAATCTAACCACGCTAAACACAACGGATGCCGAAGGCTTCTGCAGACGGTATCCCGCTCATTCTTTCTAACACCTCTTACCACATGAGAGACACCACTCAACCGGAAGTATATCCGCAGAGGGACGAGCATCCTTCTGCCGGCCTGGAGACGAGGATCAAATCGATCACCGAGCCGGTATGCGGCATGGAGTGCGGCAAGCGTCCCAAAATCCTGATCATCTACACGGGAGGGACAATCGGCATGATAGAAAACCCCGATACCGGCTCGCTTGAACCATTCGATTTCGAGTATCTGATAGACAATGTGCCAAAGATCAAGCGTCTGGATTATGACATAGACAGCTTCCAGTTCAGCGTCCCTCTCGATTCCTCGGCCATGAACCCCTCGCACTGGCAGGACATAGCCTATGTGATCGAATGCTTCTACGACAGCTACGACGGTTTTGTAGTTCTCCACGGCACTGACACCATGGCCTACACCGCCTCGGCACTGAGCTTCATGCTCGAGAATCTGCGCAAGCCCGTGGTCATCACAGGCAGCCAGTTGCCGATAGGGGAGGTGCGCACCGACGGAGAGGAAAACCTCATAACCGCCCTCCAGGTAGCCGCCGCCCGCGACACCGACGGGCAGCCGATGCTCGAAGAGGTGGCCATTCTTTTCGAAAACTATCTCTGGCGCGGCAACCGTGCCACCAAATACAGCGCCGACAACTTCAACGCGTTCAAGAGCAGCAACTTCCCCCGCCTCGCCAAGATCGGCATGGGCATAACATTCCGCAACGACGTGCTCTGGCGTCCGACCGACGACGCGCCACTGCGCGTACACTACGGCATGGATACCAATGTGATGTATCTCAGCCTCTTCCCCGGAATCACCGAAACCATGATACGCCACGCATTCAGCACGCCAGGCCTGAAGGGTGTAGTGCTCAAGACATACGGAGCGGGCAACGCCCCGACCGACTCATACTTCATCAAGGCTGTGCGCGAGGCCGTGGACCGAGGGCTGGTCATCGTCAACATATCACAGTGCGACAACGGCATGGTCGTGCCTCACCGTTATGAGACCGGATCTGTGCTCTATGGTGCGGGAGTGATCTCCGGACACGATCTAACATCGGAGGCCGCAATTACGAAACTGATGTTCCTCTTCGGACAGAACTATTCGAACGATGAGGTGAAAAGACTCATGGAAACTCCCCTCGTCGGGGAGATGCACAAGTGACGGATGAGACTCTGACGCCGCTCGGCCGCCGGATAATCCGGATCGCTCTTCCGGCAATAATCAACAACATTACGGTGCCTCTGCTCGGACTCTGCGACACGGCGGTGGCAGGTCATCTCGGCAACGCAGTCTTTTTAGGCGCCATGAGCGTGGGCACCATGATGCTCAACGTCATCTTCTGGCTGTGCGGCTTCCTGCGCATGGGCACAAGCGGTCTGACCGCTCAAGCCTTCGGTGCCGGAGACGCCGCGCTCGGCCGCGACATTCTGCGCAAATCGCTCATGATCGCCGCTCTGATTTCTGCGGCGGCGATCATATGCCGTGTGCCACTGCTCGCCCTGCTTATGAAAACAGTCGGGGCAGACCACGAAGTGGCCGCGCTTGCGGAGCGTTATTTCATGATATGCATATGGGGCGCGCCCGCGCAACTCGGCATGATGGCAGTGAGCGGATGGTTCATCGGGCGTCAGAACACTGTGGTGCCGATGACGGTGGCCATCGGTGTCAATGTGGTCAACATAGTGCTCAGTCTGCTGCTGGTGTTCGGCATCGGACTCGGATTCACGGGCATAGCCGCCGGGACACTCTGCGCCGGATGGACCGGACTTGTCGCCGCGCTGATCTTTGTGAGGCGCGAGCTGCGGGCGCAAAGCCGGGAGTCCGCACAGTTGCCCGAAACTCCACGGAGGCAACCGCAGAGAGCGCGGTGGAGCCGCTTCTTCTCGCTCAACGCCGACCTCTTCTTCCGCTCCGCCTGCATCATGGGCGTATCGCTCGCCATGACCGCTGTCGGTGCCCGTCTGGGCGAGACCACGCTTGCCGCCAACGCCGTCATAATGCAGTTTTTTCTCTTCTTCTCATACTTCATGGATGGTTTCGCGTTTGCCGCCGAGGCACTCGTGGGCAAGGCAGCCGGTGCCCTTGACATCGGCGCACTCCGAGGCACCGTCCGCTCGCTGCTCCGCACGGGTGCGGTCCTGGCTCTGATTTTCCTTTTCATATACTTCGGTGGTGCCGGCACAATAACCGCCCTGCTCACCGATTCCACAGAGGTGCGCGACACCGTCGGCTCGCTTCATTTTTGGGTGACGGCACTCCCCGTCGTGTCGGTGGCGGCCTTCATTTTCGACGGCATATTCATCGGACTCGCACGGACGCGGCCGCTGTTTGTCACCACAGCCGTGGCAGCCGCCATTTTTTTCATGATCACATTCATGCTTCCGCCGGGCGGCGAACTCCCCTCCGAAAGTATGCTCTGGTGCGCCTTCGAGTCATATTTGCTCGCACGCGGCATTTTATTGGCCGGCGTATATGTGAAATTACAAAGGAAATCATTAATTTTGTGACATGAACGAAAGCAACACCTATCAGGCGGTGCGTATCGGCGACATCGCCGACTGGAGGCTTATCTGCGTCATATCGGCGCAGGGAATCGGCGCATGGCTCAGGCATGCCAGCCCGACTCAGGAACTTGTCACGCTTTTTGACGAGAAGTGGAATGCCGATTCCGGCTCGCTTCTGGAGCGCATAGAGAACACGGTCTACGACCATCCTCAGGTGCTCGACGACTTCTCTGCCGACATCGCGGTGGTTGCCCCGCGCTCGATCTGGGTGCCGTCGGAAATGGCGGCCGACGACGACGAGGAGATGTGTCGCCTCTACACGCAGGTCTATGACGCCGAATGCTGCGACATCATCTCCGGCACAGTAGGCAACGCCACATGTCTCGGAAGCCTAGTGCCCGGACTGAACGCCTTCCTGCAGCGCACGTTCCCCGGTGCGCGCATCCATCCGCATCTGAGTGTGCTGGCGCGGCGGTTTCGCGAAAGGGGAGCCGACGAGTCACGTGTATTCATCGACATCCGCGAGGGTGAGGCCGACTTCATCGCCTTCTCCGGACGCTCGCTGCTTGCCGGGGTGACGCACCGCTGGCATGACCCGGCCGACATACAGTATCATCTTTTCAACATAATGCAGGTCTACGGTCTCGACCCGGCCTCGGTCCAGGTCTCGCTCTCCGGGCTGCGCGACATCAAGACCGGCCTGATGCGCGAATTGCGCCGTGACATCTCTTACGTAATGCTGACAATGGTGCCGTCGCCCGGTGCGAAAGCGGAACTGCCGCTTGTGGGCTCGTTGCTTCTCAGAAACTGAACATGAGAATAATCAGAGGAAAATACGGACGTCGCCGTTTTGACGTCCCCAGAAACATAACAGCGCGACCCACAACGGACTTCGCCCGCGAGAACCTCTTCAACGTTCTCGAGAACGCCGACGAGACCGAAGGGCGCAAGGTCTGCGATCTATTCGCCGGCACCGGCGCGATCAGCTGGGAATTCGTGTCGCGTGGAGCCGCGTCGGTCACTGCCGTCGAGCAGGCTCCGGTGCAGTCGGCGTTCATACGCTCGGTCAAGGAGAAACTCGGCGACACCGCGCTCCGACAGGTGCGCGGCGACGTGTTCCGGTTCATTGAGCGGACGCACGAGGCGTTCGACGTCATTTTCGCCGATCCCCCATACGACCATCCCCGCTTTGCCGAGATACCCTCGCTGATACTCGGCTCCGCTCTCGTGAAGCCGGGTTCGCTGGTAATAATAGAGCACGGCAAAAGCCACGACTTCAGCCGAATGCCCGGTTTCTACAGGCATCTTGTCTACGGATCGGTCAATTTCAGCATGTTCAGAGTGCCGGGGGCAGGAGAGTGTCAAACTGGCGAAACAGACGGCTGAGCATATTGTAAAGAATCACATCAAGTCATAATTAAGAATAATCATGATCAAACTTGACAGCATAGAGGAAGCTCTCGAAGACTTCCGCAATGGTAAATTTGTAGTAGTAGTCGACGACGAGGACCGCGAGAACGAGGGCGACCTCATCATCGCGGCCGAGAAGATCACCCCCGAAGACGTCAACTTCATGCTCAAGAACGCCCGCGGCGTGCTTTGCGTGCCCATCACCGAGGCCCGCTGCCACGAACTTGAGCTGCCGCGTCAGGTAGACGACAATACCTCGGTGCTCGGCACTCCCTTCACCGTGACCGTCGACAAGCTCGAAGGCTGCTCGACCGGAGTCTCGATACAGGACCGCGCCGCCACCATCCGCGCGCTCGCCGATCCTGAATCGGTTCCCGCCACATTCGGACGTCCCGGCCACATCAATCCCCTCTACGCGCAAGACAGAGGCGTGCTCCAGCGCGCCGGCCACACAGAGGCTGCCGTCGATCTCGCCCGTCTCGCCGGGCTCCAGCCCGCCGCGGCCCTCATGGAGATCATGAGCGACGACGGCTCGATGGCGCGTCTCCCCGAACTCCGCCGCCGTGCCGACGAGTGGGGAATGAAGCTCATCAGCATCCGCGACCTCATAGCCTACCGCCTAAGCAACGACTCGCTCGTGGAGCGCGGCGAAGAGGTCGACATGCCGACCGCCTACGGGCATTTCCGCCTCATCCCGTTCCGCCAGAAAGAGAACGGACTCGAGCACATAGCCCTGATCAAGGGTGACGTGACAGGTGAGGAGCCGGTGCTGGTCCGCGTGCACTCCTCATGCATGACCGGCGACATATTCGGCTCGCAGCGCTGCGAGTGCGGCGAGCAGCTGCACCTCGCCATGCAGCTCATAGAGAAAGAGGGGCGCGGAGCGGTGGTCTATCTTAACCAGGAGGGCCGGGGTATAGGCCTGATGGACAAGATCCGCGCCTACAAGCTTCAGGAAAACGGACTCGACACTGTCGACGCCAACCTGCACCTCGGACACAAGGCCGACGAACGCGATTATGGCATCGGCGCAAACATACTGCACTCTCTCGGCGTCAGAAACATGCGCCTCATGACCAACAACCCGGTGAAGCGTGTCGGCCTTGAGGGTTATGGCGTGAAGATCTCGGAGATCGTGCCCCTCGAGGTGGAGCCGAATCCATACAACGCACGCTACATGGAGACCAAGAAAACCCGTATGGGGCATGACCTTCATAAAATCTGACATCACATGAATAGACATCTGCCGGTCTGCATCGCGCTTGCCGCCGCCATAGCCGGAGGCTCCGCGCTCGCCGACAAGAAAACGCTCGGCCATGACGATTTCGACGCGTGGAAGTCAGTGCGCAACATGGAAGTGAGCCGTAATGGCGAATGGGCGGCATTTGCCGTCAATCCTCAGGAGGGCGATGGCATCCTGACGTTCTACAACACACGCACCCGCAAGCGCGTCGAGGTGCCGCGGGGCTACAACGCCCGCATCTCGGCCGACGCCCGCTGGGGAGTGGCACTGATCAAACCATTCCATGCCGACACCCGCAAAGCCAAGATCGACAAGAAGAAAGACAGCGAACTGCCCCAGGACTCGCTTGCGATTGTCGATCTTAAGACACTCAGCGTGATCCGTATCGGCGATGTGACCGATTTCCGCATCGCCCGCGACGGCGGAGACTGGGTGGCATTCAGGTCGTGCGACACAACACTGATCACCCCAAAACAGCTAAAAGACAAGGAGAGCGGCCGCCCGCTCGTGCTTCTTAATCCGCAGACCGGCACCCGCAAGGTGACGCGCTGGGTCAATGACTATGCATTCTCAAACGACGGGCGCAAACTCGCGCTCAATGTGCGCAAGCCGGAGAAAGACAGCCTGGCCACCGATGGTGTCGGTGTCTTTATACTCCCCGACACCTCATACACCATAATCGACCGCGACAGGCGCTTCTATGGGGCTCCCGTATTCAGCGAGGATGGCACGAGACTCGCCTTTACGGCTTCTGACGATTCTGTCAAGACCGGCACAAAACGCGCGTCGGTGTTTGTGAGCGACCTTCGCGAAGATCTGCGCTCTCCGCTCAGACTCGACCTCGCGCTAAAGGATCAGAATGGCAATGAACTTCTGCCGAACCAGTACACCGAACTGAAGTTCTCACACAACGGCCGTCGTCTCGTGGCCGGAGTCGCGCCCGTCATCGCGCCCGATGACACGACGATCGTCGACTTCGAGCAGGGAAAGCTCGACATATGGGTATGGGACAAGCCCCTCACTCCGCCGCAGGAGGAGAACCGGATAGAGAGGATACGCAAGCACAACTTCCCGGTTGTGGTCGATCTTGCCACGCTGAAGCCGGTGCTTATTACCGATCGTTTCCATGCCGTGGTTGATGCTCCCGACCGCTGGGACGGCGACTGGGCTCTCGTCAGTGACGCTACCGACAATATCGTCTCGCACCAGTGGGACTATTACGCCCCTATGAGTCTTGATGTAGTGAATGTCAACACCGGCGAGAGGCGGGAGGCCGGGGAGTGCCAGACCGCTCTCGGTGCCGAACTCTCGCCCGCCGACCGGTTTGTCGTCTGGTTCCGCGACAGAAACTACTATACATACGAGATCGCGACCGGAAAGACTGTCTGCGTCAGCGAAAAAGTGCCGTATCCTCTCTGGGATACCGATGACCGGCATCCTGCGCCTTCAGGCAACTACGGCATAGCCGGCTGGAGCGAGGGTGACGGCGCGCTGCTCGTCTACGACCGCCACGACATCTGGAGCCTTGATCCCCGCGGCGAGAAAGAACCGATCTGCCTCACCGCTGGCGATGGCAGAAAACGAGACCTGCGCTACAGATACCGCAACACCGACCCCGAACGCCGATGCCTGAGCCGTGGCGACGGAATGCTGCTCGAAGTGTTCAGCTATGCCGACAAATACAACGGCCTGGCCACGATGAAATACGGTCGCCCGCAGGCTCCATCGGTGACAGAACTCAACACTTATGCCTACACGCAGATCCTCAAGGCCCGCGACGCCGAGGTCTACACATGGCAGCGCGCCAACTTCTCGACATCGCCCGACATCTGGGAATGCCGCGGCACCGACTTCTCGAAGGCCGTGCAGCTCACCGACGCCAATCCGCAGATGAAAGATTACAAGTGGGGCACCGCTCGCCTCGAACGCTGGTATGCGTACGACGGCAGCCAGTCGGAAGGTGTGCTCTACGTGCCCGACGACATCGACCCCGACAAGAAATATCCGATGCTCTGCGTATTCTATGAGACCGGTTCGGAAGATCTCTACCGCCACTACACGATGGAGCCGTCGTGGAGCTGGGTCAACTATCCTTTCTATGTGAGCAGAGGTTACGTCGTGTTCGTTCCCGATATCCACTACAACGCCGGACGCCCCGGCGAGGACGCCTACAATTACGTATGCTCGGGAGCCGAGGAGATGTGCCGCCGCTACCCCTGGATCGACAAGGAGCGCATCGGCATCGACGGCCAGAGCTGGGGAGGATACCAGACGGCATATCTTGTGACACGCACCGACATGTTCGCATGCGCCGGATCGGGCGCGCCAGTGGCCAACATGACCTCCGCCTACGGCGGCATTCGCTGGGAATCGGGCAGCTCGCGTCAGGCCCAGTATGAGCAGGGGCAGAGCCGAATCGGAGGCGACCTCTGGTCGATGACAAACCAGTATGTGGCCAACTCCCCCGTATTCTTCGCCGACCGTGTCAAGACTCCCCTTCTGATAATGCATAACGATGCCGACGGTGCCGTGCCCTGGTATCAGGGCATTGAGATGTTCATGGCTCTAAGAAGACTCCAGAAGCCCGTGTGGATGCTTCAGTATAACGGCGAGGCCCACAATATACGCGCACGAAAGAACCGCAAGGACATAACCCGCCGGCTCCAGCAGTTCTTCGATCATTATCTCAAAGGCGACCCCATGCCGAAGTGGATGAAGCAGGGAGTGCCGATGGTGCGCAAAGGACAGGAATGGGGCTTCGAACTTGAAGAATGAAGAATGACTGAAAAAGCGTAATGATAAAGTTTGTAAACGCAAAAATCAATCTGGGACTGCAGATCGTGAGGCGCCGTCAGGACGGGTATCACGATCTGCAGACCCTCTTTTATCCGGTCGGCATCAAGGCCGGCACACCGTCGAATCCGGTAGAATTCTGCGACGTCCTGGAAATATGCCGCGCCGACAGCGCCACTCCGTTCTCACTTGTCACCACAGGCCGAGCCGTTGACTGCGCCCCGAAGAAAAATCTCGTATGGCGTGCTGCCGAGGAATATTTCCGGCTTCGCCCCGGTTCGGACCTGGCCGTAACCATCCGTCTCGACAAGCACCTGCCCGACGGCGCAGGAATGGGCGGCGGAAGCGCAGACGCAGCTTTCACCCTCGCCATGATCGACAGACTGGCGCGTGAACGGAATCCTGAAAGCGCACTCTCGCCCGAAGAACTCGCAGCGGCGGCACTGCGTCTCGGAGCCGACTGCCCGTTCTTCCTTGTCAACCGCCCCGCATATGCCGAGGGAGTGGGGGAGAGGCTTGAGGAGATTCCGCTCGATCTGTCGGGTATGTGGCTCGGAGTCGCCAAACCGTCGGTGAGCGTATCGACACGCGAGGCTTTTGCCGGAGTCAGACCGCGCCCCTCTGCTTTCGACCTCCGCACTCTTCCCGCCATCCCCGTGGCCGACTGGCGCGGTCTGGTCGTTAATGACTTCGAGGAGTCCATCTTCCCGCAATATCCCGTACTTGCCGACATAAAGGCCGCCTTCTATGAAGCCGGTGCTGTCTACGCGTCGATGACCGGAAGCGGAAGTTGCATCTACGGCCTCTGGCCGAGCTGCGTAGAGGCTCGCGAGGCGATGTCGGAAATAGCGTGCAATCCAACTATAACACACACATATTTGTTAGAATTGTGAGAAACGCCCTGCTGTCATCTCATGTTCATGCTGCGCATACGAAAGGAGAGAAAAGAAGGGTGTTGACAACTTGATATCGGGTTAACACTTTCTGGCTTGAAATTTGTTAAAATCAATCAATGCCCGAGTCTGCACGGAGACCGTTCCGCCGCCATGCGGGCATAACAAATATAAGAAGATGGACGACAAGAAGAACTATAAGAAGACCGAACCTCAGGAAGATCCCGAGGCTGTGATTGTAGACGATCTCAACGCCTCTCCGGCTGAAGAAGCCGCCGCTGAGGCGGAAACTGCTGAAGAGGCAGCCGCCGAGATGACAGAAGAGGAGAAGTTGGCGGCTGAGAACGAGTCGCTCAAGACCTCTCTTGAGAAGGTGAAGAAAGAGTATATGTTTCTGATGGCGGAGTTCGACAACTTCCGCAAGCGCACACTGCGTGAGAAATCGGAACTTATAAAGAATGCCGCCGAGTCGGCCTTCAAGGGTCTGCTTCCGGTGGTTGATGATTTCGAGCGCGCTCTAAAAGCTTCCGACGGTGTCGATGACGCCGCCTCGATCCGAGAGGGAATGGAACTGATATACAAGAAACTCAAGAAATATCTCGAACAGAACGGTGTGAAGGAGATGGATCCCGAAGACCGCGATTTCGATGCCGACCGTCACGAGGCGATAACAGCAGTGCCGGTGCCCGACGAGAATCTGAAAGGCAAGATCATCGACACTGTCGAGAAGGGATATATGATCAACGACAAGGTGCTCCGCCATGCAAAGGTCGTGGTAGGCCAGTGATGCCCGGAACGCTTTCCCCTAAAGATTTATCAAAATGGCTGAGAAAAGAGATTACTATGAAGTGCTTGGCGTGGCTAAAAACGCCACGGCAGACGAAATAAAGAAGGCATACCGCAAGAAGGCCATCCAGTATCACCCCGACAAGAATCCCGGCGACAAGGAGGCTGAGGAGAAATTCAAGGAGGCGGCGGAGGCCTATGATGTGCTCAGCGATGCCGACAAGCGAGCTCGCTATGACCAGTTCGGCCATTCGATGGGTCCGCAGGGCTTCGGTGGCGGAGCTGGCGGTTTCGGCGGCTACGGCGGTTTTGGCGGCGGCATGTCGATGGAAGATATCTTCGCCCACTTCGGCGACATTTTCGGCGGACGTTTCAGCGGCGATGATTCGTTCGGCGGTTTTGGCGGCGCCGCAGGCGGCCGCGCCCGCAAGCATGTCAACAAGGGCACCGATCTGCGCATCACAGTCAAGGTCACGCTCAAGGACATAATGAACGGCGTCGACAAGAAACTCAAGATCCCGAAACTCGTGGCCTGCCCGCACTGCAAGGGTACGGGCGCCAAAGACGGCACCGCCTTCCACACATGCCAGCGCTGCCACGGAACCGGCTATGTCACCACCGTGCAGCAGACTTTCATGGGCCCGATGCAGAGCCAGTCGGTCTGCCCCGAATGCAACGGCGAGGGGAAGGTCATAACAGAGAAGTGCTCCTACTGCAACGGACAGGGCGTAGAGAAGAAGGAGGAGATCGTATCGTTCCATATCCCTGCCGGAGTCGAGAACGACATGGTGCTCACTCTCCGCGGCCAGGGCAACGCTCCCCGCAACGGCGGCGTGAACGGAGACCTGCTCATCAAGATCCAGGAAGAGAAGGATCCCGAGCTGATACGCGACGGCAACGACCTTATCTACAATCTGATGCTCGACTTCCCGACGGCCGCCCTCGGAGGCACTGCCGAGGTGCCGACAATCGAAGGCCGCGCCCGCCTGAAGATCACTCCGGGCACGCAGCCCGGCAAGGTGCTGCGTCTCCGCGGCAAGGGGCTGCCGCAGATGAACGGCGGTGCGAAGGGCGATCTGCTTGTCAACGTGATGGTCTATGTGCCCGAGCAGCTTTCAGATACCGAGAAAGCCGCGATAGAGAGCCTTAAGGACGCTCCGAACGTAGTTCCCTCGAAGAGCACGTCGGAGAGGATCTTCTCTCGTCTGCGCCATATATTCAACAAGGAAAATCGAGGAGAGTGATAACACTCTCTCCTCCAGCAATCATACATAAAAGAGCGGGAGCCCTCCGAAGAGGACTCTCGCTCTTTTATATAGTTGAAGATCACTGGATGCACATGCGGTAGAAGTAGAACACAAGAACCGCGAAGACGGCGCCGATGACCGGTCCGATGATCGGAATCCATGCATATTTCCACTGGCTCGAACCTTTTCCCTTGATAGGGAGCAGGTGGTGTACCATGCGTGGACCGAGGTCACGCGCGGGGTTGATGGCATAGCCGGTGGTGCCTCCGAGAGCCATGCCGATCACGGTGACAAGCAGAGCCACGGGGAGAGCTCCGATCGAGCCGAGGCCGACTTCGGCGGTGTTGCCGCGTTCGGCCAGAAAGAGAATCACCAGAATGAGCACGAACGTGCCGATGACTTCCGACAGGAAATTGCGCTTGGCGTTGCGTATCGCCGGGATTGTGGCGAATACACCGAGTTTCGTCTCCCTGTCTTCGGTAGCCTCGAACTGGTCTTTATAGAAATAATAGACCGTTAGCGCCCCGAGGAAAGCTCCGACAAGCTGTGAGATCATGTAGGGCACCACCATCCCCCAGCTGAACTTCCCGGCCATGGCGAGGCCGAGAGTCACGGCAGGGTTGAGATGTGCGCCCGTATAGGGACCGGCGATGAAGACACCGCACATCACGGCGAGTCCCCATGCGATTGTAACGACGATCCAGCCTCCGCCCAATCCTTTCGATCCTTTGAGCGAGGTGCAGGCCACAACGCCGCATCCGAGCAGAATCATCACGTATGTTCCTAAGAATTCAAAGAAACACTGCAGAAAAACGGGAATTACAACAGCTTCCATAGCAATATGGTTTAGGGTTATTATGAGGGGGGCTTATTTGGAGAGGCAGCGCTCCACGGCGTCTTTCCATCCCGAAAGTTTCGAGGCTACGAACTGCGGGTCTGCCTCCGGGCGGAACGTGCGCTCGATCTGCCACTGCGCGTTGATCTCGTCGATATCTTTCCAGTAGCCCACGGCGAGGCCGGCGAGATATGCCGCGCCGAGTGCCGTGGTCTCGGTGACACGCGGACGCTGCACATCGGTCGAGAGTATGTCGCTCTGGAACTGCATCAGCAGATTGTTGCGCGACGCGCCGCCGTCGACCTTGAGTTCGGTGATGCCCAGACCGGAATCGAGTTCCATGGCCTTGACGATGTCATAGACCTGAAATGCGATCCCTTCGAGAGCGGCACGGGCGATATGGGCCGCAGTCGTGCCTCTTGATATGCCGCATATGAGGCCGCGTGCGTACTGATCCCAGTATGGTGCGCCGAGCCCGGTGAGTGCCGGCACGAAGTATACACCGTCGGTGCCGGGCACGGAAGCTGCAAGGTCCTCGACCTGTGACGATGAATTGATGCAGCAGAGACCGTCGCGGAGCCACTGCACCACAGACCCTCCGACGAAGATCGAGCCTTCGAGCGCGTATGTCACCTTGTCGCCGATCTTCCACGCTATGGTCGACAGAAGCCTGTTTTTCGATACGATAGGCTTGTCGCCCGAATTCATCAGAAGGAAGCAGCCGGTGCCGTAAGTGTTCTTCACCGCTCCCGGCTTGACGCACATCTGTCCGAAGAGAGCGGCCTGCTGGTCGCCGGCCACTCCTGCCACTGGCAGCTCATGGGCGAAGAGTGTGGTGGTGGTGTAGCCCATGATGCCGCTGCTCGGCTTCACCTCGGGAAGCATCGACTCCGGAATGTCGAACAGCCGCAGAAGATCCTTGTCCCATTCGAGCGTGTTGATATTGAAGAGCATGGTCCGCGCCGCGTTGGTCACGTCGGTCGCATGCACCTTGAATCGCGTGAGGCATGCGATCAGCCAGCAGTCGACAGTGCCGAAGCGCAGTTTGCCGGCATTGGCCCTGTCGCGTGCGCCCGGCACATGGTCAAGAATCCATTTGATCTTGGTGGCACTGAAATATGCGTCAATAATCAGGCCGGTCTTCTCGCGGATCATGTCGGCATAGCCCGCTTCGCGAAGCGAGTCACAGTATTCCGAAGTGCGTCGGTCCTGCCAGACTATGGCGTTGTAAATCGGCTCGCAGGTGTCGGCATCCCACACAATCGTGGTCTCGCGCTGGTTGGTAATGCCGATGGCGGCGATATCCTTGCCGTTGATTCCGATCTGGGAGATAGCTTCGGCTATGACCGATGCCTGGGATCCCCAGATCTGGTGAGGGTCATGTTCCACCCATCCCGGCTGCGGGAAGATCTGGGGAAACTCATGCTGGGCCACTGAGCAGATATTGCCCTCGTGGTCGAATACGATGGCCCGGCTGCTGGTGGTGCCCTGGTCGAGTGAAAGAATGTATTTTTCCATAGTATTTTGGGGGTTAACTTTATATTATTGTCCGGAATGTGGCGTGTGGAATGTCACGACACGCAGTTGAGCCGACGGGTCTCTTCTATGTCGATCGCATCGGCGAGAACCGATATAGGGTTGAGCACTGACACTCCCGTCGACATCTCGATCTGCCATTTGCAGGTCTCGCAGTCGCAGGCCACGAAATCGCATCCCGACACCTTGATCTGGTCGAAAAGCGGTGCGCCGATTCCCTGGGAGTAGGCGTAATTCTCCTTTTTGAACCCATAGGTGCCCGCTATGCCGCAGCAGTGGGAATCGAGCTTCATGAAATCGACGCCGGGAATCATCTGCAGAAGCGAGGTCGAGAAGATGGTCCATCCGAGCTTCTCCATGTGGCAAGGAGTGTGGTAGGCTATCTTCTTCCGGTAGTCCTTGCGGAAAGCGATCCGCGCCTTCCCCTCGTCGATCAGACGGTAGATGAAGAGGGTGGCGAGCATGATGTGGTCGCGCACGTCATGATTGTCGAGGTGGAGCAGGTGGGGATACTCGTCGCGCATGGTGAAGCAGCATGTCGACGAAGTGGCGAGCACTTCATCGCCCCGCCCGACAGCCTCGCGGATGGCGCGGAGATTGTTCTCGCCGTCGCGGGTGGCCTCGTCGATGCAGCGGTTGGCGATCTTGGCCACGCCGCAGCACTTCTCGCGGTCAAGCAGCCTGACTCCGTAACCGAGCGCGTTCATCACCGTGACAAGATCCTTGCCGAGCTGCGGGTAATTGTAGTTCACATAGCAGCCGTGGAAATATGACACGTGTCTTGTGAAATTATCCTGTGCGGCTTTCGCCTCCTTGCGGAACCATGACTCGAACCGCGTGCCCGAATATTTGGGGAACGTGCGGTGGTCGTCGATGCGTAGCACCTTGTCCATAAGATATTTCACCGGCTTGAGGCCGAGCGAGAAATTCACCACCGGCGCAAGACGCGAGGCGAACTGACCCATGAAGTCGGTGTTGGCGAGCATGGTGTCGCGCAGCGACGGGCCGTGCGAGGCGTATTTTATGCGTGCGGCCTGAATTATGTCGCCGATCTTCACGTCGTTGGGACATGCCACTTCGCAGCGTTTGCAGTTGAGGCAGTATTTAAGGGCCTCGTCATAGAAATAAGGCCGTTTCAGCCGGTAACGCTCGCCGTCGGGTCCCGCTTGTTTCGGTCCGGGATAATCAGGGTTGACGGCAGTGACCGGACAATACACAGTGCAGATGGTGCACTTGATGCACGACTCGAAATTGTTGTCGCTTATGTTTTGTTCCTGTAGGTTCATCATGGCATTACTCTTTGGTTATCTGGTCGGCTGCATGGAATGCGGTGGCGAGTGTGATGCCCGCGCCCGATCCCTCGTGAAGGGCGTTGAATCCGGATAGAAGCGCGCCGGTCGCATACAGGTTTTTGACAGTCTCGCCGCCTCGGCCGGGGCGGAACTGCCCGTCGGTCAGCACGCCATATTCCATGTATGGCTGCGGTGCGTAGAAGTCCTTGTCATACCAGTCGTCGCGGTTCTTGCCGGCCTCTATGTCGAGTCCGAACACCGGTTCATAAATCTTCTCGAGATCGGCTATTAGACCGTGGCCGAAGAAGCTGCCGGTGCTTATGACGAAGTTGTCGGCCTCAAGCGGGATACCGCCGAAGTTGACAGTGTATATTTTTCTGAGGCGGTTGTCCTGAAAGTCACCGCGTGTCACAGTGTCGCCGGGCATGAACTGACCTCCGAGGCGGAGGAAAAGGTCGCGCAGCGAGAGCTGGCATCTCACGCCCGGCACCGATGCCGGAGTCGTGGCCACAAAGTATATGGGCCGGGAGACGCCGCGCCGGAGACGCGCCACCGGCTCGTCGCTGAATATTCCGAGCACGGCGGGCATGACCACCATATCGGCTCCGGCCGACGCTTTCTCGACCTCACGGGCGAGTGCGTCTACGGCATCGTCGCGCAGAAACCGCGACATGTTGGTGGCACGCATCTCCGTTGTGCTCTTGCGCAGGATGTCGAGCTGGGGCACATTGACATCGGAGCTCGTGCACTCCGCGCCCAGTTTCCTGAGTCCCGCCTCAAGAAAGCGGGGATAGAAGTCGATATAGCTGTAGATGTTGACTACAGCAACTTTTTTTTCTTCGAGATCCGAGGGGTGTTCGAATGCCAGATAGTCATCGAGCGTGAGCCATGCCGGTTTGGTGAATCCGAGAGGTGTCATGCGGTAATGGTTGCGTTCGAGCGATCCGTGCACCTTTATGCCGGCTTCTGCGAGCAGGGGTGCCGTGCGGTCGAGCAGGGCTGCGGTGCGGTCGATTCCGATCTTTCTGTATGGATGGGCCGGATCGAGATTCTCGGCATGATACAAAGGCTTGTCGATGATGTTATTCCCTTTGTGCGCACATAGGAACTCAAAGGATCCTGACCAGAAGTGGAGCGCGCTCTGGCCTGCCGACACAATGGCGGTTTTGCGTCCGCTGCGGGCGCATTCTATGCCGCATACAAGGCCGCTGAGACCACCTCCTATGATGATGGTGTCAAATTTCATGGTGGTAATCGGATAAGATTGTGTTTATTCTGTTTTCTTGCCGCAGGAGTCCTGACCGTAGTCAATGCTCTGGGGTGCGGAGGGTGAGACGAGACCCGAGTGTCCCAGTCCGAGCATTCCCTGATAAAGCCAGGAAGAGAACTGCACCTCGCAGAGGGTCTCGCCCCAGCAGACGGGCGACATGCCGTGCCAGCGCTCGTTCATGAACCAGGCGAGATCGTCGAGAGTGCGCTGTGTGCATCGGTCATGGCGTTCGAGAAGTCCGGCTCCTCGGCATGCGCAGAGCGCGCCCTGACACGTGCCCATACCCAGACGTGTGCGCCGCCGCATGTTGATCAGATTGTGCACATGCAGTTCGTCGATGGCGTAATTGACCTCGGCCACGCTCACCTGCTCGCATTCGCACACAAGAGCCTCGTCGGCGTCCGACCCTGTCTCGATCCGTCCGGACCATGTGCCGTGTCTCCCCTCGGCAGCCTTCTGCTCGGTGCTGAGTCCGATGATGTGCTGCCGGCGGTTCTCGTTGTCGGCGTCCGGCTCGGATCCGGGCAACGGCACTTCTGCGGTCTCGCACTGCCGGTCCACACCCAGTTTGCGGCATACGAGATCGGTGGCTTCCTGAGCCATGAGGCGGTAGGTCATCAGCTTGCCCCCCGTGATGGTGATGAATCCTTCCACACCGTCGCGCTTCGCATGGTCAAGGCAGACGATGCCTCGGCTGATGCTTCGGCCCGACGGATCGCTGTCGTCGGCCACGAGAGGGCGGACGCCGGCGTAAGCGCGGAGTATGCGCGTCGTGGCCAGACGGGGTGACAGCTTGATGCCCTCGCGGAGAAGCAGATCGACCTCGCCGGAGGTGACCTCCATGTCGTCTATGCGGTCGAAGGGTATGCGTGTGGATGTGGTGCCGATCACGCAGATGGTGTCGCCCGGAACGAGGATGTCGGCGTCGGCCGGTTTGCGGCAACGGTTGATGACCATGTTGTTGACCCTGTGTCCGAATATGAGCAGCGCACCTTTGGCCGGATACATGTTGACGCGCACTCCGGCGAGTTCGGCCACGTGATGCCCCCAGATGCCGCATGCGCTGACGGTGACCCTGCCGCGTATCTCCGACTCGCTGCCGTCTCGGCGGCTTCGGAGTCTGACGCCTGTGATCCGGTCTCCTTCCTTAAGGAATCCGATCACTTCCTGATAGGTAAGTATGTCGGTGCCGTTGAGACGCGCGGCAAGCACGTTGGCGGTGGTGAGACGGAAAGGGTCGATAGCGCCGTCAGGCACACGCACCGCCCCGATCAGGTCAGGGTTGACCGAGGGCTCGAGTCTGAGAGCCTCTTTCGGGTCGAGCACGTCGGCACTGATGCCGGCTTTGAGGCAGTCGCTCACGAATGCGTCCTGATAGTCGAGACTGTCTTCGGGGAGAGTGACGAAGAGGCCTCCGGTGTCTTCGACGCAATGTCGGGCGATACGTTTGAGAATAATGTTTTCTTTTATGCATTCGGTGGCTGATTCCGGATCGGTGTGGGCGTAACGGGCGCCGCTGTGAAGCAGACCGTGGTTGCGGCCGGTGGCTCCGGCCGTGAAGTCGAGGCGCTCAATAAGTATTGTCTTAAGGCCGCGCATGGCGCAGTCGCGTGCCGTGCCGGCTCCTGTGGCGCCTCCGCCGATGACGATCACGTCATACTCGCTGGTAGTGTCTTTCATGTCGATAAGGCTATAGGTCAACTAACATTCAGGTACGGATACCTGAATGTCTAACACGCGTGGAGGGCTTTTGGTTTGAGAGGAAAGAGTATATGACCGAGATATGAAGAATCAGGGGCGAGGCTTGAGTTGGCCTGAAGAGGGCAATCAGATCTCGGAATTCTGGATGGCGGCAGTGATTTTTTTGACGGCGTGATGGTATGATGCTTTGAGAGCGCCGACAGAGGTGCCGAGTATCTCCGACATCTCCTCATATTTCATTTCGTCGTAGTATCGCATGTTGAAAACGATTCTCTGCTTCTCGGGGAGCTTCAGTATGGCCGTCTGTAGCTCTTTCTGAAGAGAGTCGCCGTCGATGAACCCGTCAGACTCCATGTTCTGGAGGAGAAAAGAGTCATCGCCGTTCTCGGTCATGCCCCGGCGCTGTTTCTCCTTGTTGAGAAAGTTGATCGACTCGTTGACGGCTATCTTGTAGAGCCATGTCGACATTCTCGCGTCTCCGCGAAAATTGTGGATATTGTTCCATGCCTTTATGAAGCAGTTCTGAAGCAGGTCGTTGGCGTCTTCATGAGAGCCGACCATCTTGCGGATCTGCCAGTATATCTGTTCGCCGTATACACGGATCAGCTCATCGAACGCAGCGCGGGCGGTCGACGGGTTCTGAAGGTCTGCTATAAGCTTTTTCTCGTCTATGGGCGACTTGTAAGACATGTCTCGTCGTTCTGTTGAGGGCGGGTACAGGCGTTAATTTAAATCGGTTGTAAAGTTAATAAAAAAATACTGTTTGTGCGGCTTGAAGTCGGGTCTATAACTAAATTTAACAAAAGGAACTGCATAAAAAATGTAGAATATGTTGTATAACATATGCGGCATTGATGCAAAGCTGAGCATAAATGTGTAATTTTGCGGCAGTTTAAGGATTTGAACAGAGACAGCATTGAATTATACCGCCTTTTTCTTTTCCCGGATAAAATTTCTTAAACCTTACATGCCTTCTTTCAGCACACGTCCGTATCACCGGCATGTGTCATGGTTCGCGTGCCAGTTTATACAACACTTACTTAAAACAACAACTTTTAATCATATAACATTCAGATCATGAGAAAACTTTTTACTCTGATGATGTTTGTGGTGATGGTCGTAGCCGCCAATGCCGCAGACTATTACCTTATCGGCGGCTTCAACAGCTGGAAGCTGAAGGATTCCAGTGCAAAGTTCACCGACCAGGGTGACGGCACCTATGTGCTCGACTATGCAGGCACGCTCACTTCAGGATTCAAGATCAACGACGGAACCTGGACTAACGGCAACGCCAATTTCGGCGGGTCTGCCACTCTTGTTCTCGGCGAGACCTATAGCCTTACCACAGGGTCCTCCTCCGGCAATATCACCATGTCTGAGAATGTCGCAAATCCCCATCTCGTATTCAATCCCACGGCCAAGACTCTTGTGGTGACAGGCCAGAGTCAGGAGGCGACTGTGAAATATGGCATCCACGGCGATATATTCGGTGTCACTGCATGGAGCACGGAAGACTTTACAGAGAAAGAGGGCAAATGGGTGATGGAGAACAAGACGATCGTTGCCGGCATCTTCGGTATCAAGGTGATGGACGCTGCCACAGGCTCCCAGACCGGCTGGATTGCTTCAGCAGGCGCGGATGCAGTCGTTCTTGACACCCCGATGACTTGCAAGGCAGATGGCACAAACTGGTCGATCGACGGCGGAACATTCACCTTCACATTCGATCCCGAAGCCATGACTCTCACGGTATCCGGCCAGAGCGTCGCTCCCGAATATCCCGAACACCTCTATGTTGTAGGCAATGTCAACAACGGTGACTTCGCTGCAAACAACACCGTGGCTCTCGCCAAGGGCGCTTCCGAAGGAACATATGAGGGCAAGGTGACATTCACCGGAGCACTCGGCACCGACAACTCATATTTCGGTCTTTCTACTGCCACTGGTGCGACAGCAGCTGACTGGAACGGTCTCGGCACACGCTATGGCGCACCGGTTGCCGATGCAGTTCCGTCGGAGGAGCCTTCCGCAATTGTCAAGGGTGACAAATCGTGGAAAGTGGCTAACGGCACGGTGACGGTCAAGGTAAGTCTCGTCGACATGACGATAAGCGTCATCGGCGGCTCAGAGCCCGACCCCGAGGTTCCCGCAGCTCTTTACATCATCGGCAATGTCAACGGCACGGCATGGAGCACAGAGATTCCTGTCGAGATGACCAGGGAAGGCAACAAGTTTACTGCCGAGGCCGTTGTTGATGATGCCGGCGAAGGATTCGGCTATTTCAGTTTCTGCACAGTTGCCGGCGCTGACTGGGACACAGTGAACAGCGGTGACCGTTTCGGCCCTGCTGCAGATGACACTTCTCTGGCTGTCGATTCTCCCGCCGAGATGATACTTTACAAGGAAGGCGTGAACGCGAGTGCTTGCAAATCATGGAAGGTCGCTGCAAGCGACGAGGGGCACAAATACATGTTTACCGCAGACTTCGACGCTATGACCGTGAAGGTAGATATGCTTTCGGGCATCGCGTCGGTTGATTCTGAAAATGCTTCTGAGGCTGTGTATTACAATCTTCAGGGCGTACGCGTGGACAATCCCGCCAACGGCGTGTTCGTGCGTGTTGCCGGAGGCAAAGCCACAAAAGTCGTGAAATAACCGCTTCATCAGACAGCAGAGACAATCTTCACCTTATTATTGAAAGGAGGCACAGACCGCAAATGTCGTGCCTCCTTTCGTGTTTCTCTGTCGGAACGCGTTCTTAAGCAATTTTAACTGTTTGTGGCCGCAACTGTCTGTGCGTGATTGTTATAATTTCAAAAAAAACAATGGCTATGAAAAGGAAAAAATTGCTTATCGGCTTGCTCGCGGGTCTGGCAGGCATTCTTCCCGTCTCCGCGCAATACGGGGAGATAGTCAACGGCCTGACAAATGTGGCTCTGCCTCTGATAAGGCAGGGTGCGGGCTACAAAGGTTATGTCGAGGCCGACTACACGCAGGGTTTCGGCAATTACCGCAGCAACTTTCTGACTCTTGCGACTTCGCAGGGCTACAAATTTTCCGACTGGTTCTATATGGGCGCCGGCATCGGTGTGGATTTTCTCTGGTCGCAGATCAATGGCGGCTGGGGTGAGGGTTGGATTGACTCAGGCAACGGCTGGAATACCCACCAGCTCACAAGTTCCGCTGTCATGATACCGGTCTTTACGGATTTCAGGTTTATACTTGGTGACCAGACGCAGACTTCATTCTTCATAAACCTGCGGGTCGGGGCCGCGTTTCTCTGTTCTGATGACTACGTGAAGATACGCGACGGCTACCTGTCGGACCGCAACTATTTCTATTTACAGCCGGCTGTAGGAGTCCGGATTCCGGTCAGCCGCACTCATCCGCGTCAGGCTCTCGACGTCGGATTACACTACCGGCTCATGACTTCAGACTACTGGAGCAACTGGCAATACAATGCCGCGATCAACGGCATAGGACTCAACATATCATATGAATGGTGAATGAACTGCACCGAGAAGATCCGAAACAATTGCGAAAAAAACATCTGCTTGCGAACTTTTTTTTATGGGGGATGTTTTAGAGATATAAGAAATCGTTTCATGATGTTAGGTTAGTTCGAAAAGTATTATGGAAAACACGGAAATGCGGTTGGTTGTGAAACCGGCCGCATTTGTCATGTGCGTGTCGGAACGACGAATTCAAGGCATGAAAATTTTATTGTGAGGAGTCTTAAACCAAATATGATGCGCGAGGTCAATAAGAAAAACAGACACAACATGAAGGAAGAAGAGAAATTGATCGACAGATACGGACGCAAGGGGCCGTGGACTGTTCCCGACGGATATTTCGAGGCTGTCCGGATTGATATCGCGTCGAAGCTGCCGGAATATCCGGCCATTCCGGCGGCTGTGCGTATGTCGGTGTGGCAGCGTGTAAAGCCATATGTCTATCTTGCGGCAATGTTTGCAGGCATATGGTGCATGATGAAAGTTTTTCATAACGCTTCGGGCATGGGCAAGCTGAGTCTCGACAATCCTCCCGAGCATATAGCCGCCTACATGCGAGATTCTGACACTGACGCCGGAGAGATCAGTCTCTTTTCGTCGCCCCTGTCTGACGATGAAATACTTGACGAAGTGACTGACAGTTATGAATCAATCGATGATTTCGAGCGAGATTTCGGCTATGCCCTTCAACCTGAATACGAAGAGATTGACTTATGAGAAAGATGTTGTTGCTCATGGCGTTGCTTGTGGCTATTCCCGTGGCTGCGCAGCATAAATGTAAGGACAAAGAGACCATGAGGCGCGAGGTGCGTGAATTCAAAATGAAGTTTCTTGCTCAGGAAATGGATCTTAAGGAGGATCTGCAGAAGCAGTTCTTTGAAGTCTACTCCCAGATGAGCGAAGAAAAAGCAAGGACCGTCAGCGAGGCCAGAAGACTCGAGAAGAAACTTGCGGCTTCGAAAGATGCTTCAGAAGCGGAATACGAGGCTGTCAGCAAAGCGATAACCGAGGCCAAGGAGAAAGATGCCGAGATCGAAAAGCGGTATGACGGCAAATTCGCCCAGTTCCTCACGCCGAAGCAGATCTTCAGGATGAAGGCCGCTGAAGAAAAATTTCGCGACAAAGTCCATGAGATGAGACATAAAAAGCGCTCCGCCAGAAAAACAGACAAATAGTGTGGCGGCCAATGATGAAATAATGTAAAAACATGTGCATATGAACAGCATGACTGAATTGATCAAGGGGGGAATCAGATCCTCCTTTTTTTGTATCGTTGCCGTTATTGCGGCTCTACTCTTTCTGACGGCAGGTCAGGAGATGTCGGCGGGAGTCAGACAGAAGACTGCGGCAACGAAAAAAACGCGGAATTCATTTGCCACTCCTGACTTCGCGTTTCCGCAGACTGTGGCTAAAAACGCCGGTGCCGAATACAGATGTGCTCTTCGAAGCGGTGACGCGCGGTCGGCTCTGAAAGCAGCCATACAGCTCGATGTGGCCGATGCTGTCGTATCGGCCGACAATTATAAGAAATCGGTCGACCGTTTCGATTCGCTGTCTAATGTGCTCGCGTTCCCCTACGACAGGCTCGCCATGCTTCTCGAGGCGCGGGTCTATGCCGACATGTGGTCGTTCAGCCGCTGGGTGTACAATGACCGTAAGCTGCCACTTTCACCTGTGCCGGAAAACGCCGATGAGTGGAGCACCCCGATTTTCGCCAGCAGGATCATGCAGCTTGTGGAAAAGGCGATGACGGATTCCGAAAGGCTTGCGTCAGTCTCTATATCGGAGATCGCTCCTTTACTTACCGATGCTGACGATGCGGTGCGTGCCGGATTCTCGACTCTCGATTTCATGACTTTATGCGCCGAGGGGCTGCTCAGTCCTTTCGTATCAGCTTCTTCAGTTGCGACAATACCTTTCGGCAGTAAAGACAAAGGAGTCACTGGAGTCACTCCCGAAGGTCTGGCCATGACTCTGACTGATGGAGCGATAGCCCGTCATGCCGATGATAAAGACTATTTTCTTGATTCTTTCTTCTGCGGCAGAAAACTCGACTTGCTCTCGGGCGATGCCCGCCGCTCATGGCTTGAGGAATGCGTGAGGCGTTTCTCTGACACTCCATATGGAGCGCGATTTGTAGCCGACTATGCAGGTTCTGTCGGGCAGGAATCCGGCAAGGATGGAAATGAGGCGCGTCGGGCCGCATACATGTCGCTGCGGGAATATCAGGGCAAGTTCCCCGAGGCTGCCGGTATCGGGTATGTGGAGAGTATGATCGCTTCTCTCGAGACAAAAAGACTCAATGTGGATTTCTCGAACAGGCTTCTGCCGGGACGCGAGAACCGCATCACTGTCAGCGGTGCCAATGTGTTCGATTTCAATATTCTTGTCTACAGGCTTCCGGGAAATGACTCCGACAGAAATTACACTTACGCATCCCTCTCATCGGGGGCGAAGCTTGTGCGGTCGATTCCGGTGAAAATCAGCGGGACAACGCCCGATCAGTTCAGCGACACGGTCACAGTGCCGCCTCTCGAGCCGGGATATTATGCGTTTGTTCCTTCGGTCACTTCGGGAGTGTCGGGCATATTGCAGAAAAACCGCAGGATGCATCTGGAGACTTCCCTTGTGAGCGGGCTTTCTGTGGTCACTGCTTCCGATGCAGACGGTGCTCTGGAAAGAGATCTGTATGTTGTATCGGCAGTAAACCAGAAACCGGTGGCGGGCGCGTCTGTAAAACTGTATCCTCTCCAAAACGGCAAAAGGGGAGTTCCTGTAGTCAAGACCACCGGTTCAGACGGGCGTGTGCCGTTAGCCGACGGACAGTTCTACTATCTCATTGAGGATGGCGCTGATTTCATCAGCGGCAGACTGTCGAAAGCATATTTCACAAAAGAGGATTCGTCAGTACGTCTCCGGGGCGAGGTCATGACCGACCTGTCTGTGTACAGACCAGATGACCGGGTGGGATTCGCTGCGGTCATCTACACAAGCGATGGCCGGAAGATGTCGCCGGCCGCCGGTCGCAGCCTCAGGGTTTACCTTCTTGATGCCAACAGGCAGAAAGTCGATTCGCTCGACATGATGTCCGATGCGTATGGCCGCCTGGAAAGATCATTTGCATTGCCCGGTTCCGGACTTCTCGGCAACTGGATGGTCAGTGTGCGTGATTCCGGCTCGACAGAATGGGTGGCCAACGGTTATTTCGAGGTGGCGGAATATAAGACGCCTACGTTCCTCGTGACAGTTGACTCCGCTTCTGGATCATACCGTGCGGGCGAGACTCTTGTCTTCAGCGGCAAGGCCATGACATACGCCGGCATGCCTGTCGGCGGGGGCAAAGTAGCATACACTGTCCGCATGATGCCGCTCTGGTGGCGCATGGTGCCGGGTGGCGCGCAGTATGGAGGCGAGGCCGTGACAGCGGCCGACGGCTCTTTCAGCATAAAACTTCCAACTCAAAACCTTGCCGGCACCCTGTATGCCGGCGGGGCGTACTCGCTAAGTGTCAGCGTCACTGATCAGGCCGGAGAGACACAACCGGCGACACCGTTGCGCTTCTCGCTCGGTGACGCGTTGCGCATTGCGCCGGAATTCGATACGACTGTATGCGCCGACACCGACACACTCGGTTTCAAGGTGCGTGTGATCGACCTTACGGAGCATCCGGTGAGAAAGACCGTATATTACCGTATCAAGTCAGGCGGACGCATTGTCGCTTCAGGCGAGTTTGTCTCGCCTCTGCTGAGGATTCCTTCGGATGTGCTCCAGTCGGGCGGGTATGATTTTGAATTCTCTCTCGACAGTGGTTTCTGCGGCACAGGGAACGACAGTCCCGTTCTGACGCAGGTCACGGTGTGGAGACACGATGACGTGCGGCCTCCGGTAACAGATATGCTTTGGATTCCGGAACGAAAGATTGTTGTGCCCCCGGGCGAGAGGAAAGTCAGGATCAAGGTCGGTTCAAGTTATCCCGACAGTCATATTCTCGCCAGAATATCCGACAGCCGCAAGGTCATCGCGACGCGCTGGATCGAGGTGTCCGAAGGGTTCGTTACGGTCGAGACTGACGCACCGGCCGACAACGAGAGAGTCTTTGTGACATTCGTGGCCATGCGTGATCTTGAACGCGAGTCGGAGACCGTGGCGGTCGTTCCATACATCCAGACAGTCGGCCTTGATATAGAGACCGAGACTTTCCGCGACAGAATAGAACCCGGCGCACCCGAGACATGGAGATTCAGATTCACATACGACGGGGGAATCTGCAGATCTCTTCCTGTTATGGCTGTGATGAGCGACAAGGCTCTTGATGCTATAGCTCCGTTCCGGTGGGCGTTCAATCCCTATGCGTCGCTTTACTGGTCGCCGGCCTCACGGCTTTTCTACGTGAACCGTTACAGTGTGTCGAATGGAGGCAGTGTGTCTCCGTCGCTCTCCGCGAATCGTACAACCGCCTTCCGCATTCCCCTGTGGAACACTTATGGATACTCGCTTTACTCGGGCAACAATATATATTGCGGAAGCGTGTCGAACGACATGATGTATAAGTCGGCGGCCAGGAGCATGGGGGCATCGAAAATGGAGGCTGCCGCCGACGGCCCGGAAGAGGTGCTTAATACCGTGCACACCACATCGATTAAAATCAGGGGTACAGGCGCAACAGTCGAGGATCAGGCCGCAGCCGACAGTGAAAGCGGCATGGCTTCAGCACCCGATAACAGTGTTCCGCTGCGTGAGACCGGGTGTCCGAAGGCTTTTTTCATGCCCTCGCTTGTAACAGACGGTGATGGTGTGGCCACGGTCGGATTCACCGCGCCCGACTTTGTCGGGACATGGCAGTTCCAGATTCTCGGTTACACCGATGGCATGAAAGGCTCCGTGCTTACCCTCGACGCGGTTTCCGCCAAAAAGGTGATGGCAAGTCTCAACGCTCCGCGCTTCCTGCGCACCGGCGACCGAGCCACAGTGTCGGCAACGCTTTTCAACAACATGGAGACCGGGGCCGCCCTGTCGGGGCGCATCGAGATCGCCGACGCCGTGACTGGAGAAACCATTCTTTCGGAGGATTTCGCGTCTGAGAATGTTGCCGCGTCAGGATCGCGGGTAATCACCGCTTGGTTTGCCGTTCCGTCGGAGACCGAGGCTCTGACGGTCAGCGTCTACGCGTTGACCGACGGTCATCGCGACGGCGAACAGACGGTAGTGCCTGTTCTCCCGTCGAATGCGCCTGTCGTGGAGTCGACACCGTTCTATATCCCCGCAGGCTCCGGTTCATATGAGATTACACTCCCGGAATATGACAGGGATGCCCGGGTCTCGCTGACATACTGCGACAATCCGGTGTGGGAATGCGTCACGGCGCTTCCTTCGCTGCTCCGGCCGGAATCAGTCAATATCCTTTCGCAGGCCGAGGCTCTTTACGGAAATGCTGTCGCCGCCGGTCTGTTCAGACGTTACCCGAAGCTGATCGACGGAGTCCGCGAGATGGCGGATCCGCTCAATGCGGCCGATTCGAGTCTTTATTCTCCGCTTCAGAAGAATGCGTCGCTCAAGACTGTTCTGCTGAACAACACGCCCTGGGTCAATGACGCCAAGGCCGAGACACTGCGTATGCAGAGCCTTGTGCAGTATGCCGACACGGCTGCCTCGCGCGCGGCTGTCGACGCTGTCATGAAGACGCTCGCCGAACGTCAGCTCAGTGACGGAGGCTGGAGCTGGTGTCCCGAAATGAAGTCATCGACGTTCATTACCGGGCGCGTGCTACACGTCCTCGCGTCTCTGGCCGACATGGGCTATCTGCCCGAAGGGGGAGACAAGCTTGCCGGAAAGGCATTCGGATATATGGACAGGCAGCTTGCAGAAGATTGGAACCGCACGGAGAGGAAATATTTCTCCGTCACCGAACTTCTGAATTATCTTTATGACAAAAGCGCGTTCAGGGGAATCGGGTCCGCTTCGGCGTTCAAACCTCTCGAGGCGGCTGCCATGAAGAAGATAGCTGACGGTTGGCGTGAGCTCACGACAGGAGAGATGGCTACCGCCGCTATGCTGCTCGAACGTCGCGGCATGCCGAAACTATCGCGCCTGATTATGGAATCTTTGCGTCAGTCGGCATCTGTAAGCCCTGAAAAGGGTATGTGGTTCGACAATCTCAAGTCGGGGTATGGGGATGACAATACGTTGCTGACAACGGCACGCGTGCTTGAGGCATATGCGATGATCGAACCTCGGAATCCGGCTGTCGATATGTTGCGACAGTGGATGGTGATGTCGAAACAGACTCAGAACTGGGGCGACAACCGTAATTCGGCGGAAGCCATACATGCGGTTCTCTCTTCAGGCAGCGACTGGACCGTGCCTTCTTCTGCCCCGACTGTGGCTCTCGGCGGTAAACAGATCGATATGAGGGGTATTGCATCAGTCACCGGGTCGTTTGTGATCGATCTTGATGCAAAGTCCGCATCCGGAAAGAAACTTAAGGTAAGCCGCTCGGCATCGGGACCCGCATGGGGTGGCGTCGTGTCGCAGTATGTCGCTCCGATACTCGATGTCAGGTCTGCCTCCGTTCCGCAGATCTCGATAGAGAAGCAGGTCTATGCCGTGACTCCGGGCGTCTCCGGGACAACAGCGTCGGCCGGCAATGTAAAGGTCGGCGACCGCATACGCGTGACCTTGACAGTCACATGCGACAGAGACATAGAGTATGTGGCCGTGACCGATCCGCGTGCCGCCTGTCTTGAACCTGTGGACCAGCTGTCGGGTTATGCGCAGAGCGACGGCGTGTGGTTCTACCGCGAGGTCCGCGACAGTTCGACCAATATCTTCATACCATTCCTGTCGAAAGGGACGCATGTCATAAGCTATGACTGCACTGCCGACCGCGCGGGCGACTACTCGCTCGGTGTGGCCGACGCGCAGTCGCAATACGCGCCCGAGATCACCGCACATTCCGCCGGAGCGCTTCTCCCCGTGGAGTGACCTCCGGACCGTACGAATAAAAAACCGCCGTTGATGTCAACGGCGGTTTTTTATTCGTACGGTCCGGAGGTTTATTCGTCAGCGGCTGTATCCCAGTCGCAGGATACGAACTCGAACTTCCCTTTGGCTACGGCCTTGCAGACTATCGTGCCGGGAGTCGTAGATGATCCGTTGTAGCTGAAGAAGAGGATCGTTACGGTCGGCTCGAAATCGCCTACAGGCGCGAGATTGGGATAGAGCGTCGCGAGTACGCCGGGACACACCTCTTTCTCGAAGCGTTCCTTCATGAGGGCTACTATTTCGTCGTCGGTCATGTCATCGTAGGTCGAGCTCTGGTTGCGGGCAGATCCCGGACGCAGGTCGATGTTGCCCTGGTAGGCGGAGGCTCCGGTGTAGTAGTCGTTGTTGCCGTAGCTTGTCACGAAAGAGGCTCCGTCGGGAACATTCTCTTTGACCCAGTCGACACAAGCCTGGAAGAACCATGAACTGAGCGGCTGGTTCTTGCCGGCGGGCAGGGTCAGCTCGATCGAGGGATCAAGTTTCCACTCGCCGTCGCGGCGTACGAACTGGTTTGTCACGGAGCGGACACCGTCGCGTGTCATGGAGTCTTCCCATTTCGAGCCGTCGAATGTGAACTGCGTGCAGGCATAGGCGGTCGTGTTGTTGCTGTAATATTTGTATGCCACGAATTTTGCGGTCTCGGCTTGTGCGTAGGGGAATTTCTGCTTCAGGAAGAGAGGGAGATACTCCTGTGCCTGTGTGCCCGAGAAGTTTCCGTAGGTGAGACCCATTGCCGCGTAATCACCGGGGTTGACAACCACAATGTCGGAGCCGGCGGCTTCCCATTTCGATCCGTTGAACACGTAAGCCGCGTTCAGGTTCACGGAAGGTATCGACACTATGCGGCGGGGTGCCTGACGGCCTTTGCCGGCTGCCGGAGACGCAACATCGGTGACCACGAAGTTGCAGTTGGTATATGTGCCTGAGTTTGAGGTTTGGGTGAAATATCCGTAGAGCGTGTAGGTCTTGCCGTCTTCGAGTTTCGCCTTGATGGCGTCTGTGGCATTGTAGATTGAACCGCGCACGTCCTCGCGCCCGTCGAAATAGACATTGTAGTAGTTGCCGTCGATGGTGACTTTGCCTGTCATCGAACCGTAGACTGCCAGTACAGGCTCGGTGTTCGTGCCGGCTGCGAGAAGCCAGTCGGGTGTCAGATCTTTGTGAGCGGGATATGTATAGGCTTGTTCGCCGGCTTTCTGGAGGTTGTCGTCATAGGGAAGCTGGAGGCAGTTCTTGTAGCTCGACAGCGTGCCTGTGGCGATGACCTGGTCTCCGACCTTGTAGTCGGCGGCGGGGAATCCGCTCGCATATACGAGTATCGAGCCGGCGTTGTCGGTCAGGATTATGCCGGCGTTGCAGACTGCTGTCACGACGCCGTTGACGGTGATGTCGTCGCCTTTGGCAAGGTCAGGAGTCAGAACGCTGCTCATGGTGAATTCAGGAACCGGGGGTGTCGGCACATCGCCGAAAACGGGGTCAGTGTCCGAATTGTTATAGTTGACGATCACATAGTCCCCCTCGTTCGCTTCGTCGAACGCCTCGGCAAGAACCTTGGGTATGCCCGACGACGCAGGATGGGAGGGTGAGAAAGATGCGGCATAATCGTCTGAACTTCCGTATACTATCTGATAGTCGGCGTCGCTTATTATGTATTCCTTGGCCGAGTTGAGCTTCAGCATGGTCTCGGGAAGTTCGCCCGCCTCACAGTATGTCAGGTTTATGGCCGATCCGTCGGAGAGGGCGAAATAAGTGAAGAGCGAGTCTTTAAGAAGATTGGGGATGTATTCTTCGGCCGGGATCGAGGCGTTAAGATAGTTCTGTGTCTTTACGGCCGCGAGCGCGTCTGATACATCCTGCTTCGCGGCGAGTGCCTTGTTGAAGCGGTTGTCCGAGATCCGGGCATAGTCTGCAGCTGTGAGCGTGTATTCCACAGTCCGGACGTCAGTGGGTGTGTAGCCTCCCTCGAAACCGTCCAGATACAGATCGTTCCAGCTGTTTTCAGAGCATGATGCGAGCGCGATCATCGCTCCGCCTGCGATCAGCAGGCTTTTTATGTTGTGTTTCATTGTAGATTCAGCTTAGAAGTTGATTTTGAGTTTCACAGAGAATGTGCGTCCGTATGAATAGAACACACGGAATGCGTTGTCCCATGCTCCTCTTGTGTCGGAGAGGGTATATGCATCCTTCACATAGTAATTGTTGAAGAGGTTGTTGACGTTTCCGTAGATCGTGGCGTTGACGCCGCCGATCTTGAAACGGTAGCTCACGTTGAGGTCAAGCTCGTTTCCGAAAGGTATCTTCCAGGGGTCGGCCACATCGATCACATCCTTGCCTTCGTAGGCCGAAGAGGAGATCTCGTAGTCGGAGTAGTTGCGTGCGGAACATGTCCAGTCGGCACCGATGCGGAATCCCTTGAAGGGATGGAAAGTCACACCGAGGAATGCCGTGGTCTGCGCGGAGCCTCCGATCTTGCGGCCTTTCTGGTTGAGTGTGGCGCGTTTGTGGTCGGGGGCGAGTATGCCGCTGGCGATAGTGCCCTTGAGGTCGGCAAGAGGCTGGCCGTCGTTGGTGTAGAAGTAGCCTGTCGGGTTGGAATCCCATGTCCAGTCTCCGATAGAGAACATACCGTCGAACTCCACCCATTCGCAGGGGATATACTTGGCGTTGACTTCCGCACCCATATGCTGCGCGTTCACGCCCGAGAGGCTGATGTAGTAGTACTGTCCGGCGAGGGGACCCTGACGTATCTCGCCTGAGCGAGTAGTGGTCTTGTCGCTCTTGTCAAGCCATTTCGTGTAGTAGAGATTGACGTTGGCCGAGAATTTGGGCGAGTGGAAGCCGTAACCCAGTTCGACTGATCCGATCTTCGAGTTCTTGGCTTCAGGATTGATAAGATTGCTTGACGCTGAGCTGAGGAAGACACCGTAGCTGAAGAAAGGCGCGCGGGAGATATAACCTCCGTTTACATAGACGTTGTTGTGGCTGTTTATGTTGTAGTTCACGCCGCCCTTGATGGTTCCGCCTAGGAAGCTCTTTGTGTCTGAGCGTTCATGCTCCTTGTCGTAGAAGAACATGTCGCGGCGCCAGTAGCTGGTCACGTTGAGCGCGCCGGCGAGGATCGCGGTCAGCCTGTTGTCGAGAGCGCTGTATTCCGCCTGGGCGTAAGCGCCTTCCTGTGCCACATAGCCCTTGTAGTTGCGGTAGACCACATCGCCGACACCGAGCTTCTCGAATTTCCAGTCGGGATCGAGCGCGGCCGCGTTGTTGTAGGGCTTCACATCCTTTCGGGTCTCGTAGTTCATATAATATTCACCCTCGTAGAGGTCCACGATCTTGTTGTAGTGGTGGCCGATATAGTAGCGGACGTCGATACCGCCGGTGAATGTGAGCTTTTTGGGAATGAACTCGTTTTTGTAGGTCGAGACAAGTCCGTACCACTGGTGGTCGTTGTTGGATGTCGTCATCACCATGTTCGATCCTGCCTCCGAAGCCATGTTCATGCGCTGGATCGCGGCATAGTCGAATGTGCCGTCGGGGCAGCGGAACAGAGTGTTGAGCTTGCCCTGGCTCGCGCCGTACCAGCTTGAGTAACTGATGCTGTTGCCCTCATAAGTGCCGTGTCCCTGGCCGCTGTAGCCTCCGCCGGTAGCAAACGATCCGTAGACGGTGGTCGAGAGCGACGACTTGTAGTCTATCTGCCAGATATGTCCTAACGAGAGCTGGGGCTTGTGGTAGTAGTTGTAGCTCGAGCTCTTGCGCTCGCCATGCATGCCGTAGCCGAATGTGGGATTGTAGCGGTATGGGCTCTCGTCGCCCATGAATTCGCGGGCTTCCTGCCAGCCTTCGATCGAAAGACCGTCCTGATTGCTGCGTTTGTAGTGGGTCTGTGGCGCGCCGAACGCTGTGAACGACAGCTGGTGGTTGTCGCCGAGACGCTTGGAAACGTTGACGAAATAATTGTATGAGTTGAAGTTGGTGCCCTGGACGTATCCGTCGCCCCATTTGCGGGAACCGAGGATGGTGATTGCCCATCCGTTCTTCATAAGGCCTGTCGAGAGCATGAGTCCGAAATTGTTCATCATGTCGTTGCCAATGCCGTACCATGCGGATCCCCCTTTTTTGGCGTCGGTCGAGCGGGTGGTTATATTGATCGTGCCGCCGATTGATGGAGACGAGATGATCGCGGCGCCGAGTCCGCGCTGTGTCTGCATGTTGCTGGTGACGTCGCTCAGTCCGGCCCAGTTGCTCCAGTATACGCCGCCCCATTCCATGTCGTTGATGGGAAGACCGTTGATGAGCACGGCGACGTTTTCCGACTTGAATCCGCGCATGTTGATCTTGGCGTCGCCGAAACCGCCGCCGTCAGGAGTGGCCCACACGCCGGGAGTCGTTTTCAGTACCTCGGGAAATTCCTGATTTCCGAGTTTTGCCTCGATCTCGGGTGCCGAGATCTGCGAAAGGGCAACGGGGGTCTGACGCGTGCGAGCCACAGACTGTGTCACCACGACGTCCTGAAGCATCTTTGTGTCAGGATCCATCCTGATCTCACCCATATGTCCGCGCGGAGAGATGTCTACCGCCTTGTAGCCCACATAGGTGATCTTGAGATTTTTTGCATTGTCTGGAACACTGAGTTTGAAATAACCGTCGATGTCGGTGTTTGTGCCGATCTTCGTTCCCGGCACAGTGACGATGGCGCCGATCAGGGGTTCTCCCTGCTCGTCGACAACCTGGCCGCGACACACCACATCTGCCCACGCGCTTAGCGTGCAGGCGGAGGCGGCGATCAGTGTCGCGCCCGAGAGCATAAGTCTCTTCATAAGGTCTGGAATTAAAATTTGTTATTGTTGTTTCAGGTTGTTGTGGATGCTGGTCAAGAAGCCGGAACGGCTTCTTCCCCTTAAAACACAAAATTACAAATTTTAATCCTTTTTTACAATATTGAGTCGGATTTTAATGAAAATGTAATAAAAGGCCGATGAAGAAGACTAATGGGCTTTTATCCGGTTGAGGTATGCGACCGTCGATTCATCGTCGAGTCCGAGTTTTTTGTGCAGACGATATTTCACGGTCTCGACCGTACGCGGCGAGCGGTTGGTGAGTCCTGCGATTTCCTTGGTGGTGAGGTTGAGCATGATGTAGGCGCACATCCTCACCTCGTTTGGCGAGAGGTCGGGATGAAGCATGTAAAGCGTCTTGAAGAAATCCGGATGTGTCTGTTCGAAATAGGCTTTGAAGACATCCCACATATTGTCCTGGACGCCATATTGGCGGATGCGGTCCTGAATCTTCTTCAGGCGTCCGGACGCGGATTCGGACTTTTCTTCCGATATGGAGAGTATCTCGTTCGCAAGATCGTTCATCTGCGCAAGTTTAAGAACATGTGCCGTCAGTTCCCTGTTCTGTATGCCGATCTTCTCTTCCTTTTCGTTTATCTGGTTTTTGTGGTCGATATCGGCGGTTGCCAGTCTTGACGCGGTTGATCTGTTTATCAGTTTTTCCTTATGCCATTTAACGGCCATCCATGTCGAGCACGAACATGCGAGGAGGAGAACAGCGATCGCTATCCATAGCCATGTGCGGAGTCGGTCTGATTGCTTTAGCACGAGATCTTTCTGGATGGCTTCCTGTTCGAGTTCGTAAATGGCGAGATGATCGACGGCAAGAAAGGAAGTATTGATCGAGTCTCTCATAATCTTAGCCTCGCGCATAAGCTGATAGGCCTGTCTGTAATCACCGATTCCGGCGAGGGCCTCCGATTTATTGCCGATAAGATTGCTTGTAGTGATATCCTTCACGCGGAACGGGATGCGCGTGATATTTTCCGAAAGCACATCCAGAGCCTCCTGATATCGCTTTTGTGAAATAAGCAGATCCATATAGTTTGATACGGACACAGCCCTGTTGTGATAGGAGAAGTCGGTGTCAAGTATTTTACGATAGTATCTTTCCGCGGCTTCGTAGTCGCCGGCTCCAAGATATATGTCGGCGAGATAGCCGTCGAGATTGATTGACGTCAGTTTGTTGTCGGCCAGTTCATACGCTCTCTTGACAGACTCGACAGCCTCCTTGTGTTTTCCTTCGGTGGTCAGTCGAGTCACTTCTGCCCGTACGAGCGTGATCTCCATGGCGCGCCGGTTGGCAGGTGAAGCGTATTTCTTATACTTCTCGAATGTGTCTCGCGCGGATACAAGTTCCCGACCGGCCTTGTCGGTCATGCCGAGTTCCATTTTTGAAAACGCGAGCAGCACATATGCATCAGTGTCAATGATCCTGAGAGAGTCCGGCTTCTCAATTTTCAGGAACTCTATGCTTTTCTTGGCGGCAGCCGACATATTTCCCGACATATACAATACGATGATCCATTCGCGCAGTATGTCGAGCCTTTGGTCAAGAGGTAGATTCTTTGACATATTCCATAGATGCTCATATGATTCCGCGCTTTTCGAATACATGAGTATATCTGACAGCAATCTGGCTTTCTGTCTGATCAGTTGCGGCGAATCATGATTCCCATGACTTATGAGACTGTCTATGCCGGAAATACGCTGCAGATAGGGGAGAGATGTGTCGGAAACAACATCCTCCCAATATTTCGCACGCAGGTAATCGGCCCGGCCTTTGCTGCCCGCATGCGCGTATGTGCCGTGGCATATCATCATGTGGAATATCGACAGCAATGTCAGGACTGCCAGCTTACGTATCATATGTGCTGTTTCAGGAAACGGCTTCGTGAGGAGGAGTGAATTCATATGTCGATGAGTCTTGTTTATGCATGACGTCTGTCGGAACTTGTTTTAGACAGCCGAGGAAACCACACGGAATTTATTGTTATAAACGCGTGTAAAAAGCATTTTAGTTTGAATCGGCGCCCGGTGTGAGAGTACTTCATTCATATTTTTGATTGGTTGTCTTTTAGAAGTGCATATTGTTGGCTGTCAGAATCATATAGATGTAGTAAGTGCGTTTGCAGTAGGCCGGCACATACGTATAAGAATAAAAGTAGTACGGAAATAGTTGAAGACTGCGAGCCTTTTGTCTAATTTTATTCCCAACAGGTGGCCGATAGGTCTGGAAGCATCTGTCGGAAGATATGTTTAACAGTCCCTTGCTTCCGGGGTGATTTATATTATAGATAATATGAAGGGCATATTACAAATCATGCTTGTGTCGATGACGACGGTGGCTTTCAGTCCATGCACGCATGCAGGTTGTCCTGCAGAGATCCGGCAGACCATGCCTGAGCATGGCAATTCGGAATTCATTATTCAGAAAAGTCTTGTAGTTGAAGATGGCGACGATAAAGCCAAGAGCAGCGTCATAGCTCCGGAGACAACGGATAAATCTATGACGGAAATGGATGCATCCAGACAGCGAGTCGGTGAAAACCGGAACAAGGTCACCATGAAGTTCACGGGAGAAATAACTCCTCAGCTACCGCCTACAATCCGGTTCTATAAGGAAGATGATTTCTTTCTGACCGGGGAGATCATCGGATCCGAGAACTGGATAGATTTGAAGACTGTCGAATTGTCGGTGCCTGACGGTGTTTATGACATTTTCGTTTTTTGGCATGAATCCCAGACCGGAGCAAATGATCGCAGTTATCTTGTTGCAAAGGAGGATGTCAATGTCAATTGTGATACGGAATACATATACGACCGCAATGATGCTCCGAATTATGTGGATTTTCGTCATACACTTCCTGACGGAAGCGAGCCTCGGTGGCCCGGTGTAAAGCTTGATGAGGCCAGCGGAAATCCGACGCGAGACTGGAGTGATGGCGCAAATGTGGGAATGACTCACTGCATTAATACGATAACGTATCCGAAATACGGCTTAAGTATCTCCCACGATGTAATATTCAATGCGGCCTCTGATGGGGAAATTCTCAATAAGTTTGATCCGGCTGATGCAGTGAGACTGTGGTGCAGCGAGCTTCCATCGGAAATGTGGGTGACACAGCATATCGTCATGGAAAATGAAAAAGGGGAGATATACTCCTCCATGGCTTCCACATCAGTGAATGAAGGCGCAAATATCGTGGAAGTCGGCAATGAGGGATATTACCTTATTTCGGAAGAACTGGAGCATTCTCCTTATTTTTATGAAAATGACTTCATGTCTGACGTTTCAGCCTGTTATACAGTAAGCGAGGAGGTGCTGGGCTTTCCGGGTTTTTCGTTTAACTATAATGTGGCGTCGGGTGAAAAGAGAGACATATATATCCTGACCCGACCCAGATATTATGAGGACAGGGATGTGACCCTGACCTATGTGACTCAGACGCTTTATGACAAGGCTGTTGAGATATCTGGAGGTCCGTTCGGGTCGACTTCATTTGATCTGATCGGCATCAAATCTCCGGAAATCTACAGTCATGGCGGAGACGGGCATTATATGGGAACGAGGTATGATGATTTTCTGAACCATTACACATTCAGTGCACCGGAGGGGGGATATTACAGATGGCCGGGGGTTATCCCGAGGAACAATTTTCATCCGGTGTTCTCTTACGAGGCGGGATTGAGAAAACAGAAGCTCGGCAACAATGTGCCTGTAATGTCTGTGCTGACGCTGGATTATGGCAAGCCTTCCGCAAGAATACCGATAGCGTCGCCCGCTATAAAGGGTCGTTACGGAGAGTCCCGAGTGATTGATTCGGAGATGTTGAAGACCACCTTGTCAATCGGCGGCGAAAAACTCTATGAAGGATCATGGGCCGGTCTGGCTGAATTTATGTTTGACGGTTACTGGAAGTCTCCCGACGGAAGGGTAGAAGTCGTGCTTGTTGATGATAATGTGACAGTTGACGGCATACCCGGCAGGAATATCACTGAATTCAGTTATGAGATGACAGGTGACGATGTCTGGGCACCGACTTTGCAGATGTTGCATTTCAAGGATGCCGAAGGGTATGTCAACGACCGTTTTGTCAATGCGTCGGATGGTACGATAGAATTCGCCGGCGGCGATTTCATTGAGCATTTCAATGATGAGCATTACTATTGGTACACCGAAGAGGAAGCCGAAGTGAAGGTCGATTATGCTCCTTATGGCACTAAAGATTTTATGCCTTTGGAAGTTACGGAAATTCCTGAGTTGTATTTCATGCCCGGATACGGACATTTTTATCGCGGTTCTCTCGGGAGCGTGAACCGTGGAAGTTCGAACGGCTGGTTTGATATCCGCATATCGATGAAGGATGCAGCCGGAAACTGTCAGCTGCAGACGATCTCGCCGGCGTTCAAAGTGGAATCTCTGGCTGGAGTGGATGCTGTCCGCGGCGATATCGCCTCTGTGAAAGTGGATGGAAGGAATATCATTGCCCCCGCAGGTTCGGCAATCTTCACAATGCAGGGCACACTGACCGACGGCCGGAATGTGATGCCCGGAATCTATATTGTCAGGACTTCCCGAAGCACCCGGAAGGTGATTGTGAAATGACGGTCGCTGTTGCCTGTCGTCCGGTCAGCTGAAACAACCTCAATAAATGATAAATTGCATTGGATCCCGCATACCGCCGCAAGGTATGCGGGTCCTTTGTTATGCTTCATAGCCTCGCCTATGCTCAGATCATATCAGGTTGTGTTTGCGAAGCAGGGCTCGGACTCAAAGGCGGGTCAGGTCGGTGACTAGGCCTTCGCGGTTGAGGATCACGTATGGAAACACCTCTTTCGCTTCGGCGGCAAAGCGGGTGTCGTCTTTGTAGCGCGACGAGTAGTGCCCGGTCAGGAGTGCCCTTGCTCCGGCGTCGCGTGCCACGGCGGCGGCCTGTCGGGCCGTGCTGTGAAACCGTGCCTTCGCCTCGGCCCGGTGCTCGTCGAGATACGTGGTCTCATGGAAGAGAAGGTCGACCGGCCCGATCTTCGGGGCAAGTTCCGGCATATATACAGTGTCGCTTATATGCGCGTAACTCAGTGGCTTGTCTGCATCGGACGTCAGCATGACATTGGGAATGACCGTGCCGTCGGGTTTTACGAAGTCAGCCCCGGCCTTGATGTCGCGGATAAGTGCCACCGGGACGTGGTGAAAATCGATCATGTCGCGACGGATGTGTCTCTGTTTCGGTTTCTCCTCGAATATGTAGCCCACGGCCGGCACCCTGTGGTGAAGCTTCACGGTCCTGACCGTGAGCGAGGGGGTGTCGAGTACGACGGCGTCTTCAGGCTTTATGATGTGGAACTCGAGGTCGTAACTCAGGTCTTTCGCGAAAAAATCGAGAATCTGGCACATTATCCGTTCACCCTCCTCGAAAGTGTGGACAGTAAGGCGTCCGCCCGCGCCCCCGAGCGCGAGAGTCGAGAGAAGACCGGGGAGCCCGAGCACGTGATCGCCGTGCAGATGGGTCAGAAAAATATGTCCGAGTCTCGGAAACTTGAGCCTTGCCTGCTGGAACGTTCTCTGCGCCCCTTCGCCGCAGTCGATCATGAATAGATTGTCGCGGAAATTCACTACCGTGCACGACGGCTGGTGGCGTGGTGTGGGTCTGGCTGATCCGCAGCCGAGTGTATGGATTCTGAATGTGTCCATTTTCTTCAGATATATATCGGATTCAGACCCCATCCCATAATGGTAAATGGTCTGACACCGTCTATGTTCTGTCTGCAAATGTAATCAATATTTGGCTGATGTGAAAATAAAGATTAAATTTGCAGAGTGAAAATGGTTGTAAGATGGTATTTGACGGTGTGTGTTGCGACTGTGTCTTGTTCAGAAGCAGTCGCTTCCGTTGCGCCGGTTTCAGAATACAAGGATACTGTCAGGACTCTTGGTGAACTTAATGTGGTTGCCCTCAAGCAGCAGGAGCTGCTGCGTGATGATGCTGTGTCGACCACGGTGGTGTCGCGCTCGGAGCTTGAACAGCTCAACGCTGTGGCTCTTAAGGGGATATCGGATGTGGTGCCTAACTTCTATATGCCCGACTACGGTTCGCGCATCACGTCGACTATTTATGTCAGGGGCATAGGGGCACGCATGGATCAGCCCTCTGTCGGGCTTAATGTCGACAATGTGCCTTTTCTCAACAAGAACGCCTATGATTTCGATCTTGCCGACATAGCGTCTGTGGAGATGTTGCGCGGGCCGCAGTCCACTCTCTATGGCCGCAACACGATCGGAGGTCTGATCAATATCACTACACTCTCGCCCATGCGCTGGCAGGGATGGCGGGTTATGGCGCAGGGAGCGACCGGCAACGAATGGAAGGCTTCCGCCGGATGGTATCACAAGTTTGATGACAGGACGGCTACGGCTGTAGTGGGTTCATTCTCGATGCTCGGCGGCTTTTTCCGCAATCTCCACACCGGCAGACTTGTCGACAAGGAGGCCGGCGGATCGCTCCGCTGGAAGTTTGACCGTCGGCTGTCGGTGGCCCTGACGATGCGTAATGTCGCGTCAGCGTCGATATTGCGTCAGGGCGGATATCCGTATGAATACGTGCCGACGGGCGAGATAAACTATGATGACACCTGCTTCTACCGACGGTTCATATTCAATGACGGACTCACTCTCAACTGGCGAGGAAGAGACTTCTCGGTGTCATCGATCACGAGCGTGCAGTATCTTGACGACAACATGACTCTTGATCAGGACTTCCTGCCGCAGCCTTACTTCACCCTCACGCAGAAGCAGAAGGAGACAGGCCTGACGGAAGATTTGGTTTTCAGAGGCAACCGGGGAGAAGGCCGCTACGAATGGGTGGCAGGCGCATTCGGCTTTTACAAGCATACAGACATGCAGGCTCCGGTGACATTCAAGGACACCGGAATAGCCACGCTCATAGAGAGGCATCGCAACGAGGCCAATCCTGATTATCCGATAGCGTGGAACACTCGCGACTTCACGCTCGACAGCGATTTCGGAATATCGACAGGCGGCGCAGCCATTTATCATGAGTCAGTGTTCCGCCTTGGCCGCTGGAAACTTACCGCAGGTCTCCGTCTCGACTGGGAAAGGTCGTCGATGTCTTACCGGAGCAGGTGCTCGACAGGATACGAGGTGATGCGTCTTATGCCCGACGGCTCGCTGACTCATCACCGCGATGTCGATATCGACATAGATGACCGCGACCGGCTCGCCAGAAGCTATTTCAACTGGCTTCCCAGTGTGACCGCGCTTTATCAGCTTCCTATGGAAGGGGAGAACAATGTCTATGCCGGCATAGCGAAAGGATATAAGTCGGGAGGATTCAACACTCAGATGTTTTCCGATGTGCTTCAGCAGAGGCTCATGGGCATAATGGGCATTGGTGCGAAATATGATGTGGATGATGTGGTGGGTTACCGCCCCGAATATTCATGGAATTATGAGGTCGGCGCGCACCTGACTTTCCCCGCCGCCCGTCTTACGGTAGATGCGTCATTATTTTATATAGATTGCCGCGACCAGCAGTTGACTATGTTCCCGTCGGGCACGACGACCGGGCGCATAATGACCAACGCCGGCAAGACAAGAAGTGTGGGCGGAGAGATATCGCTGGGATGGAATCCGGTCGAACATCTCGATTTCACTGCAAGCTACGGTTACACCGACGCAAGGTTTGTAAGATTCTTCAACGGTCTGGAAGACTTTTCGGGCAGGCACATTCCGTACGCGCCTCAGAACACGCTATTCATCCAGGGGGTATATGAACTTGGATTCGTAAACAGGGCGGTGAGATCGTTGATTTTCGAGGCAAATCTCAAGGGGACAGGAAAGATATACTGGAATGAATCAAACACCGTGGTACAGGATTTCTATCTCCTCGCCGGCGCGTCGGTGACGCTTGAAGGAAAAGGGTGGAGCTTTCAGGTATGGGGCCGGAATCTGACTGACCGGGCGTACCATACATTCTATTTTGTGTCGATGGGAAATGAGTTTCTTCAGTCTGGACGTCCTATGCAGCTTGGGGCGACGTTCCGGCTCGCTCTCTGATTTCCCCGAGAGGCGTGGCCATATGGGTGTTCCGCCTGTCAATGTCTCATGCAATATAACAGTGCGTGTGCCGTTTCTCATTAGACAACCAAGATAAAATGAAATTAGAAACCAAACAGAAAGAAATGAACAGACTGTTACTTACAGGATTGATATCGGCTTCTGCCATATCTCTCGTATCCTGTGACAAGGAGACTGAAAATTCGTATACAAACACAACGCCAGTGTCGGCATACAATCTCTATGTGAGCGCTGCCGGCGACGCTGTGCCCTCCACCGGATCGGCACTCTACAAATTCACCCTCAAGTTCCCTGAGTCTACAATACAGGTATCAGCCGACAATATGGCTCTTCCAGGTGGCTCGACATCTTCATTCTTTACTGTCGGGATGAATTTGGCAAGCGCGACAATAAAGGTCGACGAGACTTCGCGCGAAGTAATAGCGTTCGGAGCCGACGAGGCCACAGAGAGTGGATCAGCCGTATCAGAGCTAAGTGGTTATCTTACTCAGGCCGCCTACCTTCCTCCCGATATCACAGTGCCCGGATACAAATTGTTTGTGCCGAGCAACACCCTTCACTATGTTGTGATGCAGTACGCGCTCAACGACCGGTGGAATGTGCGCACCTTCTGGCCTGACGCCACATTCAAAGGATCGACCATCACTTCATATCCCGGCATGACGGAGGCATACTCCAACAGCAATATATCATATCGTATCGTGATGCACCTCAATGAAGACAAGGCTGTGACCGACAAGGCAGATATCATATTCTATAATGCCAAATTCGCTCCGAAGGCTCCTGAGATAACAGTGGTGCTCAAGAATCTCGATCTCGAGTTCAACGACCGAGGCTACACTGTGAAAGGCGATGATGTGATTCCTTATATGGTGGAAGCGGAAGACCTTCAGGAGACCCCCAGGTTCAAATTCAACAAATTCGACATGCGCGTGACCGGAGATCTCACATCGGCTGTCATCGAATATCAGGTGTCCGATGTCTATAAAGGCTCTTTCTCTGGCGTCAGTGTGGTGCGACCCACTGCATTAGACTGATCAGGCGCCGGGGCTTCACGGCAAGCGAAAGGAATTTGCCGCACAAACGGAGAAGACATTTCCGTTTTAGGTGTCATATCAGGTGTGAAATCCTTATTCAGGGTTTCACACCTTTCATTTTTCCACAGTTGCGACGCCGCAGTATGTATGTGCCGCGTGTTTGCCTTGCAAAACAAAATAAAATTAACCGGACTTTTATTTGTTGTTTAAATAAAAATTACCTAATTTTGCGATTAAGTGAAGACACGTCATGTGTCTGGAATTGGTTGAACTAAGCTAACTAACTTAATATAAACACGATATGAATCTGTTGTGTGAAATAGGCAATGGCACGCTCTCGATCACGGCCACCTTGACGGGTATCGGGCTTGTGTTTGCGGCGCTGCTTATAGCCAGACTGATTTCGCCGAAGTCTTATTCGGTAAAGAAGGCCGAGCCTTATGAATGCGGTATCCCGACCCGAGGAGAGTCGATGATCCAGTTCAAGGCCGGCTATTATATTTTTGCCATCCTCTTCCTTCTCTTCGATGTGGAGGTTGTCTTTCTTTACCCTTGGGCCACAGTGATGCGCGACCTCGGTCCGCAGGGCATACTGTGTATTGGAATCTTTATGTTTGTCCTCATAATGGGCCTGGCATATGCCTGGCGGAAAGGAGCGCTTAAATGGGAATAGACCGTATAAAGAGCATGCCTCGCGAGGAGTTCGGGAATAACGACTATATCGACAGGCTTGTCGAGGAACTCAATGCGACGGGTGCCAACGTGATGGTTGGCAAATTTGACGAACTTATCAACTGGGGTGTCGCCAACTCGCTCTGGCCTCTCTGCTTCGGCACAAGCTGCTGCGCGATCGAGTTCATGAGCCTCGGTGCGGCGCGTTACGACATGGCGCGTTTTGGTTTCGAGGTGGCTCGAAACTCGCCACGTCAGGCCGACTATATCATGGTGCAGGGCACGATCGTGCATCGCATGGCCCCGGTGGTGCGTCGTCTATACGAGCAGCTCGCTGAGCCGAAGTATGTGATCGCGTGTGGAGGTTGCGCTGTGTCGGGAGGCCCGTTCAAGAATTCATATTGTGTTGTTCCGGGTGTGGATCAGATCCTTCCGGTCGACGTGTTTATTCCCGGTTGTCCGCCGCGTCCGGAAGCGATGTTTTATGGTCTCATGCAGCTCCAGCGCAAGATCAAGGTGCAGAAATTCTTCGGCGGCGTGAACCGCAAGGAGAAAATCGAGGAATTCTTCGCAGAGCATCCTGAAGAAAAAGGCCATATTGGATAAATTTACCGAACTATACTGACATGAGCGATTTAAAACAACAAATCCTTAAGATATATCCGGCTGCAGTGTTTGAGGAGGGTGAGATCCTTCAGTTGAACGTGGCTGAAAAAGACTGGCTCGCCGTTGCCGGCTCGCTGAAGAATGAACTCGGATTCGACGTCCTTTCTGCTCTCGTCGGAATGGACTGGGGCGAGAGTCTCGGTGTGATGTATTATCTTACATCTACATCGCGTGCATGGTCTGTCATTGCCGTCAAGGTGGTGGCTGAATCGCGCGATGACGCCTACATTCATTCTGTGTCCTCTCTCTGGAAAGTGGCGAACTTTCAGGAACGTGAGGCTTATGACATGTTCGGCATCAAATTTATCGGCCATCCCGATATGCGACGTTTCTTTCTCCGCAACGACTGGGTGGGGTACCCTCTCCGCAAGGACTACGACGCAGATCCGGCTATTAATCCCATCCGCATGGACGACGAAACCGACGAGGACGCGACCCGCACGTTCTCTCTCGGCGGTGACGGTAAGGTTGTGGAGCATCCGGGGAAAGTATTCGAAGAGGATGAATATGTGGTCAACATCGGCCCCCAGCACCCTTCGACCCACGGTGTGATGCGTTTCCGCGCCTCTCTTGACGGAGAGACCGTGAAGAAAGTCGATGTCGTGTCAGGCTATATACACCGCGGCATAGAGAAGCTGACCGAGAAGATGACTTATCCTCAGATCCTGCACTTCACGGACCGTATGGACTACATGTCGGCTCATCAGAACCGTCATTGTCTATGTATGTGCATCGAGAAGGCTCTCGGTCTTGAGGTGCCTCGCCGCGCGCAGGTCATCCGCACTATGATGGATGAGCTGATGCGCATCTCTTCGCATCTGCTCTCGTTCGGATGTACAGCCATGGACCTCGGTGCCACGACTGCCTTCTTCTATGGCTTCCGTGAGCGCGAGATGGTGCTCGATATTTTCGAGAAGACTTGTGGCGCGCGCATGTCGATGAACTATAACGTGATCGGCGGCGTGATCGCCGACTTGCATCCTGATTTTAAGAAGGATGTGAAGGAGCTGATCCGCATCATGCCCGGGCGTCTTAAGGAATACCACACGGTGTTCTCGGGTAACGTCATCGCTAAGAACCGTCTTGTCGGTGTCGGCCACCTTTCCAAAGAGGATGCGGTGAATTATGCGATCACCGGCCCGAGCGGACGCGGTTCTAACTGGAGCTGCGACTGCCGCAAGAAGCATCCGTATGCCGTATACAGTGAAGTCGAGTTCGACGAGATCCTGCTTGACGGCTGCGATTCGTATGCACGCTACATGGTGCGCATGAAGGAGATCGAGCAGAGCTGCCGCATACTCGAGCAGCTTGTCGACAATATTCCCGAAGGTGATATCCGCGCTCAGGTGCCGAAGATCATCAAGCTGCCCGTTGGTCGCTGGTATCAGCAGGTGGAGGCGAGCAGGGGAACATTCGGAGTGTATATCGAGTCGACAGGTGACAAGAACCCCAGTCGAGTCCATTTCCAGAGCCCCTGTTTCAATCTCGTGGGCGTGATGGATCTGACATGCTCGGGCTATATGATTGCCGACCTCATCACGATCGGTGCGGCTCTCGACTTCGTCATCCCTGATATAGACCGTTGATATCCGGCTCATATCAAAACAATATTTTTCAGAACAGAAGTATAATCCAAACCAATAAGATAACATGTTTGATTTCGGAAAATGGACGTCGGCTTTCAACGACTGGCTGCTCGGAACCGGAATGGCCGACTGGCTGGCCGTGCTGATAGAATGCGTCATCATAGCTGTGCTCATTCTGGGCGTCTATACCGTACTGGCTCTTTTCTACATTCTCTATGAACGCAAGCTTTGCGCATGGTTCCAGTGCCGTCTCGGCCCCATGCGTGTCGGCAGATGGGGACTTCTGCAGGTCTTCGCCGACATGTTCAAGATCCTGATTAAGGAGCTTATATCTCTCAAAGGCACCGACCGCTTCCTCTTCAAGCTTGCTCCCTACCTGATAATCACTTCGTCGGTGGTCATGCTTGCGTGTCTGCCCTGGGGTAACGGTCTGCAGATAATCGACTGGAACATAGGTATATTCTTTGTGCTCGCGGTCTCTTCTGTCGGAGTGCTCGGAATCCTGCTCGCAGGCTGGTCTTCCAACAACAAGTACACGCTGATCGGTGCCATGCGAAGCGGCGCGCAGATGGTCAGCTACGAGATCTCGCTCGGTCTTGCCATCATGACCATTGTTGTCATGGCCGGCACCATGGACATCTCCAGTCTTGTGCTCGAACAGGCTGACGGCTGGTTCATCTTCAAAGGACATATCCCCGCGTTAATCGCCTTTCTTGTCTATGTGATCGCAGCTACAGCCGAGACCAACCGTGGTCCGTTCGACCTTCCTGAGGCCGAGCATGAGCTCACCGCCGGTTATCACACAGAGTATTCGGGTATACACTTCGGCTTCTTCTATCTTGCCGAGTACCTCAATCTTTTCATCGTGTCGGGCATCGCCAGCCTGATGTTCCTCGGCGGCTGGATGCCGCTTCATGTGCCCGGATGGGACGGATTCAACATGGTGATGAACTGGATCCCCTCTCCGGTGTGGTTCCTGCTCAAGGCTTTCTTTATCTCGTTCGTGATTATCTGGTTCAAATGGACATTCCCTCGTGTGCGTATCGACCAGATGCTCTCATTCGAGTGGAAGTACCTCATGCCTTTCTCTCTTGCCAATCTCTTGCTTATGACATTGTGCGTGGCATTCGGATGGCATTTCTGATACCGAAAACCATGCCGGTTTTTTCCGGCTTATCAAGATAAAAAACAACCAAAATAAATCAGCGGCGGCAATGTCTGTCAGAATCGCCGCGACAAACATGATTTGACGTTATGAGCGAAATTTTAGGTACGGTGACCCAGGTGATTGGTCCGGTGATCGACGTCTCGTTTGAAGGAGGGAAAGAGAATATTCCCCCTGTCTATTCGGCTCTCAAGGTGGAGCGTGACAATGGCGAGGAGCTGATCCTCGAAGTGGAGCAGCACATTGGCGAGGACATAGTGCGTTGTGTCGCCATGGAGAGCACCGACGGTGTCCGTCGCGGTGTCAAGGTGCGCAACCTCGGCCATCCTATATCCGTGCCCACTGGCAATCAGGTCAAAGGGCGTCTTCTCAATGTCGTCGGCGATGCGATTGACATGCTCGGGGATCTCAAGCGCGAGAACATGCGTCCTATCCATCAGCCGGCTCCCTCTTTCGACGAACTTGCGATCTCGCAGGAGGTGCTTTTTACCGGTATCAAGGTGATCGACCTTCTTGAGCCTTATTCCAAAGGTGGCAAGATCGGTCTTTTCGGCGGTGCCGGTGTGGGCAAGACAGTGCTTATCATGGAGCTCATCAACAATATCGCCAAGGGTCATAACGGTTTCTCTGTGTTCACCGGTGTAGGAGAGCGCACACGCGAGGGTAATGACCTTCTCCGTGAAATGATCGAGAGCGGTGTGATCAAATATGGCAAGAAATTCCAGGAAGGAATGGAGAAAGGGGAGTGGAATCTCGGCGATGTAGATCATAACGAGCTTGCCAACTCTCAGTCCACTCTCGTGTTCGGACAGATGAACGAGCCTCCTGGCGCACGTCTCCGCGTGGCGCTTTCAGGTCTTACTGTAGCCGAGCAGTTCCGCGACAATGACGGTGGCGGTAAGGAGATCCTTCTCTTCATCGACAACATTTTCCGTTTCACCCAGGCCGGTTCAGAGGTGTCGGCTCTTCTCGGGCGCATGCCTTCGGCTGTGGGTTATCAGCCTACCCTTTCTTCGGAGATGGGTGCTCTTCAGGAGCGAATCACATCGACCAAGAACGGTTCGATCACATCGGTTCAGGCAATCTACGTGCCTGCCGACGACCTTACCGACCCGGCTCCGGCCACAACATTCTCGTTCCTTGACGCCACGACTGTTCTTTCGCGTAAGATATCGGAGCTTGGTATTTATCCTGCGGTCGATCCTCTCGATTCGACTTCACGTATTCTGGATCCCAACATCGTGGGCGAGGATCACTATAATACCGCACAGGCTGTAAAACAGCTTCTCCAGAAATACAACGAGCTTCAGGACATCATTGCCATTCTTGGTGTAGACGAACTATCCGACGAGGACAAGCAGGTCGTGACCCGCGCCCGCCGTGCCCAGCGTTATCTCTCGCAGCCGTTCCATGTGGCCGAGCAGTTTACCGGTCTGCCCGGCGTGATGGTTCCGCTCGCTGAGACAATCCGCGGTTTCAAGATGATCCTTTCCGGAGATCTCGACTATCTTCCCGAGCAGGCGTTCCTCAATGTCGGTACGATCGACGAGGCCATATCCAAGGGTGAGGCAATGCTCAAGGATGTCAAGTAAGGATATCTCATCAGTTCTTTCACATCTATAACCATTCAGAAATGACACTCGAAATTATATCGGCTCATGAGGTGACGTTCAGGGGAGAGGTGACTTCTGTCACACTTCCCGGTGAACTCGGCTCGTTCACTGTGCTTAGGGATCATGCGCCGCTAATATCCGTTCTCGCAAAAGGTAAACTGAAATACACCGACCCGAGCGGTGCTTCAGCAGAGCATGAGATTGCAGGTGGTCTCGCCGATGTAAACAACAATGTGATTTCTGTATGTGTCTACTGATCGGTTCTTGCTGTTTTGACACGAATACATTAATATGCTAACCACGATGTCGAATTTTCAAATATTCCCGCTTGTAGACGGCCTTGCATATGCGCGGCGCGCCGTTCTCGGATTGCTTGTGGCGCTCTGTTTATTCGCGCCTTCTGCCTCGTTTGCGGCAGGACATGAAGAGGGGGGCAGTCTGGATGTGAAAGGGATAATCTTCGAACACCTCGGCGACGGATACGGCTGGGAAGTGCCTTTCTCTCACACCGACAGAATTCCGTTGCCCGTAATTGTACGTTCTCAGGACCACAGCTGGTTCTGTTTCTCGTCGGCCGGACTGACCGAAAAGACGGAGATCATCGATCCCGCAACCGGTAAGGAGCATCACGTTATCGAGCCTGTCATCAAGACCATAGAGCGCGACGGTCATGTTTACCGTTTCATGATCGCGCATGTCAGCTCGAACAAGGACAAGGTGGTCGAAATTTTCGATCTCACTGATGCCGAACAGAAGGAAATCGATGCTAAACTTGCCGATATCAGGAAGACCGGCGATGTCGATCTCGGTGCTCAGGTCATAGACGGTTATGTCTATTATGACGGAGAGTATTACCGTGAATACAGACCTCTTGACCTGTCGGTCACTAAGAACGTGGCTGCTCTCTTCATTGCAGTGCTTCTCGTAATGGCTATGGTTTTCGGGCTTGTGAGGTTCTACCGTCGCAAGGGAATGGTTGCTCCCCGCAAGGGCATGGGCTTCTTAGAGATGCTTGTCGGCTTCATTTACAATGACACGATCAAGGCAACTCTCGGAGAGAAGACGAAAAAATTCGCGCCCTATCTGCTCACTGTCTTCTTCTTCATCCTTGTGATGAACATCGTCGGACTGATCGTGATCTTCCCCGGCGGCGCCAACCTGACCGGCAACATTGCCGTCACTCTCGTGCTTGCGTTGTGTACTTTCATAATCACAAACATTTTCGGTACCAAGCATTATTGGAAAGAGATTTTCTGGCCGGATGTGCCTTTGTTCCTGAAATTCCCTCTGCCGATCATGCAGCTCATTGAGGTGTTCGGTATTTTCACGAAGCCCGCGGCACTGTGTGTGCGTCTTTTCGCCAACATGATGGGTGGCCACATGATTGTGATCACACTCACGCTTCTGATTTTCATTCTCGGTGCGTTTGGAGCTGCAGTGGTCGGTCTTACGACAGTGGTGTCTGTACTGTTCACTATCTTCATGCTTCTTCTTGATGTGCTTGTGAGTTTCATTCAGGCTTATGTATTCACTCTGCTGTCGACCCTCTTCATAAGCATGGCTCAGATAGACGAGGAGGAGCACCACGCAAAGGAAGATAAAGAGACTTTGGCTCTCGAGGCGGAAGACCTGGCTGCAGTAGCGGCTCAGAAAGAACGAATTTCCCGCGAAGCGGCAGAAATCGATTTCAAGTAACTATCATACAAACAGAAAATAATCTTAAATCATAAACTTTTAAAATCTCTGAATTATGTTATCTACAATTTTGAATGAGGTAATGTCTCTCCAGCCCCTCGCAGCAGTCGGCGCGGCTATCGGTGCTTCACTCGCGGCAATCGGCGCAGGTTTCGGTATCGGCAAGATCGGTTCTTCCGCCATGGAGGCAATCGCACGTCAGCCCGAAGCGGCAGGTGACATACGAAGCAACATGATCGTTATCGCTGCCCTTATCGAGGGTGTGGCTCTTTTCGCAGTGATCGTGTCTGCTCTTGCTATCTTTATCAAATAAGAAAGAGCGCAATCCATATTATCCTCAAAACAATTAGATAATGGAATTATTCACGCCCGATTTTGGCTTGGTGTTCTGGATGTTCGTGGCGTTCATCCTGCTTTTCCTCGTCCTTGCGAAATGGGGATGGCCTGTTATCATCAAAATGATGGACCAGCGCGCCAATACCATTGACCAGGGTGTGGAAGACGCCCGGAAGGCAAAAGAACAGCTTGACAACGCCCGTGCCGAAGCACAGAAGTATGTGAAAGAGGCACAGGCGCGTCAGGCCGAAATGCTCCGCGAGGCTGCCAAGATGAAGACTGATATCATCGAGGAGGCACGCAGTGAGGCCCAGACCGCTGCCAAGAAGGAAATGGACGCCGCACGTCTTGCAATCGAACAGGCCCGTAAGGAAGCAGAGCTTTCTTTCCGCAATGAGGTAGGCCGTTTCTCCATCGACATAGCGGAGAAGATGATGCGCGAGCGTATGAGCGACAACAAGGCGCAGACCGAGTTGGTAAACAAATTGTTGGACGAAATAGAGAAAAACTGACAGGCAATGATTTCCGGACTGATTCCCCACCGTTACGCGCGGGCTTTATATAAGTTCGCAGGCGAATCCAACAGTCGCGGGGCTGTTTATGACGTGATGAAATGTGTCATCGACTCGTTTGCAGCCAATCCGCAGCTTGAGAAAGTGCTGTCTAACCCGTTTGTCGACCGCGCTGACAAGAAGAAATTACTTCTGTCCGCGGCGGGGAAGACGCCCGGAGAGGACTATATCAGATTTGTCTCTCTGATTCTCGACCACAACCGTGAGGAGTTCGCTTATCTGATGGCTCTGGCTTACAGAGACATTTTCCGAAAGGAAAATAACATATCGCAGGTCAGGATTACTACGGCGACCCTGCTCCCGGAGTCGGAGATCGGCAAACTCAGGAATGTGGTAGAGCGGTCATATCGCAATCGCAAATTCGAATACGAATACGCAGTTGATTCTGATATCATCGGCGGATTTGTCATCGATGTCGATTCAACCCGTATGGACGCTTCGATCAGCAGCGAACTCGAACAATTACGTCAAAACCTAAGTAGCAATTAAGAAGATGCTTAATCCCAGCGAAATATCAGATGTTTTAAAGCAGGAGCTCGAAAATGTCAATTCAAAAGTGAAGTTTGAAGAGGTCGGCACTGTGCTCAGCGTCGGTGACGGCGTGGCTCACGTATACGGCCTTGAGAACGTCAGAAGCAACGAGCTCGTCGAGTTTGAGAACGGCGCAATGGGCGTCGCGCTCAACCTTGAGGAAAGCAACGTCGGCGTGGTGTTGCTCGATAAAGTTAATTCAATCACAGAAAACATGTCGGTGAAGCGTACGGGAGAAGTTGCTTCTATTCCTGTAGGCGAAGGCATGTTGGGTCGAGTGATCAATATGCTTGGCGAGCCTATCGACGGGCGCGGTCCGATCGAGGGCGAGCGTATCAGACTCCCTCTTGAGCGTAAGGCTCCGGGCGTTATTTTCCGTCAGCCTGTCAACCAGCCTCTTCAGACCGGTATAAAGGCTGTCGATGCCATGATTCCCATCGGTCGCGGTCAGCGCGAGCTTATTATCGGTGACCGTCAGGTCGGAAAAACCGCCATCGCGATCGATACAATAATCAACCAGAAAGAGAATTACGAGAAGGGTAAACCTGTATATTGCATCTATGTGGCGATCGGTCAGAAAGCTTCGACTGTCGCCTCCATCGTGCATACCCTCGAGAAGTATGGCGCAATGCCTTATACTGTGGTTGTCGCGGCCAATGCTTCGGATTCAGCATCCATGCGCTATTATGCGCCGTTTGCCGGTGTGGCAATCGGCGAGTATTTCCGCGATTCAGGCCGTGACGCTCTTATTGTTTATGATGACCTGTCGAAGCAGGCTGTGGCATATCGCGAGATCTCGCTTATCCTCAAGCGCCCCTCTGGCCGCGAGGCGTATCCCGGTGACATTTTCTACCTGCACTCACGTCTTCTTGAACGTGCTGCCAAAATTATCGCAGACCAGAAGGTGGCAGAGTCCATGAATGACCTTCCCGAGGCTCTGAAACCGATGGTGAAGGGTGGCGGTTCTCTGACAGCACTCCCGATTATCGAGACCCAGGCTGGCGACGTGTCTGCTTACATCCCGACCAACGTGATCTCTATCACCGATGGTCAGATCTTCCTTGAGACAGCTCTTTTCAATCAGGGTATCCGTCCTGCCATCAACGTCGGAATCTCGGTGTCGCGTGTAGGCGGTAACGCCCAGATCAAGTGTATGAAGAAGGTGGCCGGTACGCTCAAGATCGCTCAGGCTCAGTTCCGGGAACTTGAATCGTTTACAAAATTCGGAGGTGATATCGACCCTGTGACTGCAGGAGTGATCGACCGTGGTCGCAAGAACCAGCAGATTCTTGTCCAGCCGCAGTATCATCCGTGGTCCGTCGAAAACGAGGTGGCTATCATTTATTGCGGAGTCAACGGTCTGCTTGAGAATGTGCCCATCGATAAAGTCAAGGATTTCGAGCAGCAGCTGATCCAGACGCTCAAACTCAGAAACCAGCAGGATGTGCTCGATGTGCTCCGTTCGGGCAAGCTTACTCCCGAGGTTGAGGAGAAACTTACCGCTGTCGCCCGCGAGGTCGCTGCGGGAATTACTGCAGAGTAAACACATAAGAATCTCGACTGACAATAATGGCAACGCTAAGAGAACTTAAGACAAGAATCGGGTCGGTGGCTTCCACGGAGAAGATCACCGGCGCGATGAAAATGATTTCATCGGCCAAGGTGCACCAGAACGAACAGGCCTTGCGCAGACTTCAGCCTTTCAAGGATAAGCTCCGTTCGATCATGGGGCACATTCTGGCCACTGATACGGAATTTGATTCGCCTCTGATACGTATCCGTGAAGTGAAACGTGTAGGCATGGTTGTGTTCGGATCCGATGACGGTCTTTGCGGTGCCTATAACATCAATATTCTCAAAGGATTCATGATCCGGGTTGACAGCTTGCGGTCTGAATATGGAGATGATGTCGAGATCGAGGTCTTTCCTGTAGGGAAGAAGATTGAGAAGGCGGTTCGCCGGCTTCGCGATCCTAAGCTGACAGTGGTTGTCTCCGAGGGCATCGACAGCAAGATGTCGGCTTCCAAGGTCAATGGGTTCACTCACAGTCTGCGTGACCGTTTTGCATCTGGTGAACTCGACCGGATCGATGTGGTGTATATGAACTACAGGTCTATGAGCCGTCAGGTGCTGACCAATGACACACTGTTCCCCGTCTCCGAAAAATCCATTGTCGGAGAGTCAACGGAGACGGGCGACAATCAGCTGTATATATTTGAACCCGACGCCAACAGCATATTCAACGAGGTTCTACCGATGTTTGTGCTGTCGACCATGCAGGAGATAACCATCGAGAACAGAAGTTCCGAGCAGGCGGCGCGTGTCATGGCAATGCAGAGCGCCAATGACAATGCCAAGAAGCTTCTTGAGGATCTGCAGCTCGAATACAACAAACTCCGTCAGCAGAGCATCACCACCGAGCTCCTTGATATTCTCGGAGGACAGGTGGAAAGATAAACAGATAACAATCTTCAGAAAGATATAATTAATGAGCAGTATAAAAGAATATTTCAAGTCAGTAGGCGAGGGTGTAAGGAGCCTCGTTGCCGGAATGGGAGTGACCGGACGTGAGTTCGTCACTCCGAAAATAACCGAGCAGTATCCCGAAAACAGAAAGACTCTTCAGATTGCCGACAGATTCAGAGCCGAGCTCACACTTAAATATGATGCCGAGGGACGACACAAGTGTATAGCCTGCGGCATCTGTCAGATGAATTGTCCGAACGGCACGATCAGGCTCGAGACAAAAATGGTCGAATTGCCCGACGGTAAAAAGAAACGCAAGCTTGACAAGTATCTTTATGATCTTGGAAGCTGCACTTTCTGCATGCTCTGTGTGACTACTTGTCCGCAGGATGCTCTTGAATTCTCAAACGATTTCGAACAGGCTGTGTTCGAGCGTGACAAACTTGTAAAGCAGCTCAACTACCGTCCGGAACCAGAAGGTGAGCCTACGGCTCCGGTAAAACCAGCGATGGATCCTGATAAGCTTGCTGCAATCAAAGCCGAGGCTCTCAGGAAAGCCGCCGCCATCAAGGCGCAGAGAGCAGCCGAGGCTGCCGCCAAAGAGGCAGGAGAAGCTGCCGCATCTGCCGGAACTCCGGTAAATTCAGACAAGTGATCCGAAGCTTGTCTGGTCTTAACTTTCGAATTAAAACAACATCTACAACATAATGGATTCAGTAGCGAATATTATTCTTTATTTTGTGGTGGCGTTGTGCATCGCTGTCTTCTCGGTGATGACCGTAACCTCCCGCAAGATTCTTCGTGCAGCTACATATCTGCTTTTTGTGCTGATAGGAACAGCCGTCTTCTACTTTCAGCTCGGCTATCAGTTCCTCGGCGCAGTGCAGATCGCTGTCTATGCAGGCGGCATCATGGTGCTGTTCGTATTCTCGATTCTGCTGACCCGGCGACCCGATGACAAGGCCCCGCTTCTTGCCTCGCACCGCCGCGCGCTCGGAATCGGACTTTCTTTCAGCGGTCTTGTCCTGCTGCTTCTTGCCCTTTTCTTCATGCCTCTTGTCGACGGCCTCTCGCTGTCGGAGTGTATTGAGTCGGGCATGAGCATCGACATGGCTACGATCGGAAAGGCGTTTGTCGGTACCGACAGATTCCAGTATCTTCTCCCGTTTGAGGCTATAAGTGTTCTTCTTCTTGCATGTATAATCGGCGGTGTCACAGTGGCCCGCAAAAGATAATCCGCACATACTATGGACTTGACAATGTTATGGTATCTCGTGCCGAGCGTCATCATGTTTGCGGCCGGTGTCTACGGGTTCTGTACCCGCAAGAATATGATCGCACTCCTGATCTCGCTTGAGCTGATGTTGAACTCCGCCGATCTTAATTTCGTGGTGTTCAATCGTTTTCTTTTCCCCGGTTCGATGGAGGGTATGGTATTCACTCTGTTTGCAATAGCCATTGCGGCGGCTGAGACCGCTATCGCCATCGCGATAATCATCAATATCTATCGTGCCGTCGGAAACACTGATATTAACTCCGTAAAACAAATGAAATTCTAAGTATGGGCACAACTCTTCCAATTTTGATCCTTGCCATTCCTTTCGCGATGTTTCTCATCCTGGGAATCGGCGGTGTGAAGATGAGCCGTAAGCTTGCCGGTGTGCTCGGCATATGTGCCAATGGCACGCTTGCTGTGCTCGCCTATATTGTGGCCTTCACTTATTTCTTTTCAGGCGATGCTGCTTTCATTCTTGACGGCGTGCGCCAGCAGGTGCAGATCTTTGATGTGACTTGGCTTGCGTTTACCGAACGCATGGTCGTCAATATAGGTTTCCTCCTCGATCCCATATGCGCCATGATGCTTGTGGTGATAACCACGATCTCTTTCATGGTGCATCTTTACAGTTGGGGTTATATGGAGCATGAGCCCGGATTCCAGCGCTATTACGCATTCCTTTCTCTCTTCACTTTCTCAATGCTCGGCCTTGTGGTAGCCACCAACATTTTCCAGATGTATATTTTCTGGGAGCTTGTGGGTGTGTCTTCCTATCTGCTTATCGGCTTCTTCTATAAGTTGCCTTCGGCAGTGGCTGCGTCAAAGAAGGCGTTTATCGTGACCCGTTTTGCCGACCTTTTCATGCTGATCGGCATTCTGGTGCTCTCATATTATGTGTCGCATACTCCGGTTGACGGTCCTCTCGGCGGCGCGTCTGCGTTCAATTTCCTTATGCTCAACTCAAACCCCGGAAGCGTTCTTGCCTCTACAGTAGGTGCGACTTTCATGGGCGGTTCTGTTCTGACATGGGCGATGATTTTCATCTTTGTCGGAGGTATGGGTAAATCGGCCATGATGCCTCTGCACATCTGGCTTCCCGATGCGATGGAGGGCCCGACGCCCGTGTCGGCACTCATTCACGCTGCTACCATGGTTGTTGCAGGTGTATATCTTGTGGCTCGATTCTTCCCGGTGTTCTGCATCGTGCCCGATTCGCTCACTTTCATTACTGTCGTTGGAGCAATCACTGCTTTCTATGCAGCGGTAGTGGCATGCGCTCAGATCGATATCAAGCGAATCCTTGCGTTCTCGACAATTTCGCAGATCGCATTCATGATGGTGGCTCTCGGATGCGCATACAACGAACCTGTGGAGGGTGTGCACTACTCGGGACTCGGATATATGGCCGGCATGTTCCATCTGTTCACACATGCCATGTTCAAGGCCCTTCTCTTCCTCGGTGCCGGCTGTCTTATACATGCTGTCCACTCCAACAACTACACCGAGATGGGCGGTCTTCGCAAATATATGCCGATCTGTCACATCACGTTCCTTATCGGCTGTCTTGCAATCGCCGGCATATGGCCTTTCTCGGGCTTCTTCTCGAAAGACGAGATGCTTGCAGCCATGTTCAGTCGCCACTGGTTCTGGGGAGCCTGGATGACAATGGTGGCAGGTCTTACAGCCTTCTACATGTTCCGCATGTACTACATGGTGTTCTGGTGGGAAGAGAATCCCAAATACCGTGAGAGCGGACACAAGCCTCATGACGCGCCCTGGCAGATGTCTCTGCCTCTGATTCTTCTCGCTCTTGTAAGCTGCGTGGCCGGATTCATTCCCTTCGGTGAGTTCGTGACATTCAACGGCGAGCCCTATCATATCCACATTGAGACGTCGGTAGCCGCAACTTCTCTTACAGTCGCAGTCGCTGCGATTGCTCTGGCCACAGTGATGTATGCCAAGAAGAATCCGCTCCCCTCGAAGATCAAGAATCTATGGCCCGGTCTCTGGACTGCTGCCAACCGCCGTTTCTACTGGGATGAGATCTACCAGTTCGTCACTCACCGTTTCATCTTCAACATTATCTGCCGCGGAATCGCCTGGTTTGACCGTCACATCATCGACGGCACCATGGATGCCATGGCAACCGTTACCCAGTGGTGTTCTGTAAGAATCAAGGGCATGCAGAGCGGAAGCATCCAGACATATGTCATCTGGTACTTCATCGGTGCTGTCCTTCTTGCAGCCGTGACATGGATCTGTATCCTCTAATTGTAATTGTCGCAAAATATTTTAGATTATGTTTTCAAATTTCTTAATCTGGTTTGTAATAGTTCCCGTCATCATGATGGCCGGGCTTGCATGTTGCGGCAACAGCAATATGAAAGCCATCCGCACGGTGATGGTGGTATGCTCGACCGTACTTCTCGGCATGGCCATATGGCTTGTGTGTGAGTTCCTCGACATGCGTGCAGCAGGTGACACGTCTGAAATGCTCTTCACCGGAAGCTGGATGTGGTATGAGCCTCTCAACATACATCTTGCTGTCGGCGTAGACGGAATATCTGTCCTGATGCTCCTGCTTTCGGCCATCATCGTATTCGCCGGTACATTCGCGTCATGGAAAATCGATCCGCTTCCCAAGAATTTCTTCCTCTGGTTCGCTCTCCTTTCAACCGGAGTGTTCGGATTCTTCATCTCTATCGACATGTTCACCATGTTCATGTTCTACGAGGTGGCTCTTATCCCGATGTATCTTCTGATCGGTGTCTGGGGAACAGGCCGCAAGGAGTATTCTGCAATGAAGCTGACGCTGATGCTGATGGGCGGTTCGGCGTTCCTGATGCTCGGTCTTCTCGGCATCTACTGGCACAGTGTGCCCGCCGGCGGAGTGCCTACATGGAACATCCTTGAGATCGCGCAAAACAATGCCATCGCGCCTTCATGGCAGAATCTTCTGTTCTGCTTCACATTTGTCGGCTTCGGTGTTCTCGGAGCTATGTTCCCGTTCCACACATGGAGTCCCGATGGTCATGCGTGTGCGCCGACCGCAGTTTCGATGCTTCACGCCGGTGTGCTTATGAAGCTCGGAGGTTACGGATGTTTCCGTATCGCCATCTACCTGCTCCCTTCCGCAGCGCAGGAACTTGCATGGATATTCATTATCCTGACGGGTATCTCTATAGTATACGGTGCATTCTCGGCATGCGTACAGACTGACCTCAAGTATATCAACGCATACTCATCAGTGTCGCACTGCGGCATGGTGCTTTTCGCAATCCTCATGCTCAACCGCACTGCCATGACCGGCGGTATCCTTCAGATGCTCAGCCACGGTCTGATGACAGCTCTCTTCTTTGCGCTGATCGGTATGATCTACGGTCGCACACACACACGCGACATCCGTCAGATGGGAGGTCTCATGAAGATCATGCCTTATCTGGGTGTATGCTACATGATAGCCGGTTTCGCTTCACTCGGTCTCCCCGGCATGTCGGGATTCGTAGCCGAGATGACAATCTTCTTCGGTGCATTTGAGAACGGCGACATGTTCCACCGTGTGTTTGTAATAGCAGCCACATGCGCGATCGTCATCACTGCAGTCTATATCCTCCGGGTTGTGGGCAAGCTTATCCTCGGACCTGTACAGGATGACCATCATCTCACGCTTACAGACGCCACTTGGTGGGAGCGATTCTCGACCGCGACCCTGATTGTCTGTCTTGCCGGCATAGGTTTCTTCCCCAACTGGATCAACGAGACCATACAAGACAGTTTCACTCCGATCATCAACGCGCTGAACATGGCGATCTGACCATCGGCATCCATCACAATAGAAACAACAAGAACAACTTCATACAATGGATTATTCACAATTTGGGGCGATGTTGCCCGAACTCATAATTCTGGGACTGTTCTTCATTGTGTTCCTTTTCGACACATTCTCGAATGAAGGAGGCAAGAAACTGCTCACTCCCGTCACAACTGTACTGTTCGGCCTCGCTACCGTCGCTATATGGTTGATACCCTCTTGCGGCGAGACTGTCTTCGGCGGTATGTATGTCGACGATAGCGCATGCAAGGCAATGAAAGCAATCCTTAACGTCGGTGTATTCATCGTGTTGCTCCAGTCTGCGAAGTGGACAGAGAGCGACGAGGTGGCTATACGCAAAGGAGAGTTCTACGAGTTACTGCTCGTGACGCTTTTCGGCATGTATCTTATGATATCGGCACGTCATTTCCTTATCTTCATCATCGGTCTTGAGTCGGCATCGCTGCCTCTCGCCGCAATGGTGGCGTTCAACAAGAAACACTATGAGAGCCACGAGGCTGCAGTCAAATATATTCTGACGGCGGTGTTCTCGTCGGCAATACTGATGACCGGGCTTTCATTCGTATATGCATTCTCAGGAGGTTCTCTCTATTTCGATGATATCCGTGCGGAACTTTCTGTCGGCACAACCCCAGGACTTCTCATATGCGCGTTGGCGTTCATGATAGCGGGTATCGGTTTCAAGCTTTCGCTCGTTCCGTTCCATCTTTGGACAGCAGATGTCTATCAGGGTGCCCCCACGGCTATCACCGCTTACCTTTCAGTCATTTCCAAAGGTGCTGCTGCTTTCGCGTTCTTCGTGATCTTCGTGCAGGCATTCGGCACACTTTACAGTGCAGCTTGGGAATGGATGATGTATGCAGTGATCATTGTCACCATCACGGTCGGCAACCTCTTCGCGATCCGGCAGAAGAACATGAAGCGTTTCATGGCTTTCTCATCAATATCGCAGGCCGGCTACATCATGCTCGGCGTCATGACAGAGTCAGCGCTCGGACTCGGGTCAATGATGTTCTACATCTTTGTCTATGTTGTCAGCAACCTCGCAGTGTTCTCCGTAATCTCTGCGATCGAGAATAAGACCGGCAAGGTCGGTATGGATGACTACGACGGTCTTCACAAGACCAATCCCTGGCTGTCGTTCGCGATGACACTTGCGATGTTCTCCCTCGCCGGTATCCCGCCGTTCGCCGGTTTCTTCAGCAAGATTCTTATCTTCACATCGGTAACTGCTTCCGACAGCATGGCTCTCTACATGCTTGTCCTTATAGCTCTTATCAACACGATCATTTCTCTCTACTATTACCTGCTCGTCGTAAAGGCGATCTGGATCAATCGCGGAGAAGCGCGGATCGAGTCTTTCCGCTCGGCATTTAGCGAGCGTCTCGCGCTCTGGCTTTGTGTAGGCGGAATTGTGTTCTTCGGTCTTGTCTCAGGCATTTATCAGTACTGTGTGGAGTCTGCTTCGGCTCTTGCTCTTTTATAAGAGAGGCAGCAGCTTTTACAAAATAAGAACATAACATCCCCGTAAGCATATATATTTAAAGCCGGAATTCCATAGTGGAATCCCGGCTTTAGATATCTCTTGCCGATGAAGATATAGCGTCGGCCAAAGACGCATGTCTTTCGGAAGTGAGTTTCTCGACAAACCACTCGTTCACCAATTTCCCATCGCCTGAAAACAACAGTCAGGCAAATGTGTACAACAGCTCTTACGGCATCAATGCCGGATGGACCGTATGGGAAGGCAACGTCCGCAAATACAGGCTCGAATCAGCCAGACTTATCCGAGACCAGCAGTTGCTGGCAGGAGAGGATGTGGTCAAGAATCTCAAACTTGCCATACTTCAGGCATATCTTGACATAATGTATTCGGAAGAGGCAGTGGAGATCGCCACCCGTACTCTTGAGACGAGCACAAGCCAGTTCGAGCGTGCGGCAAAACTGACTGAGGCAGGGCGGTCGTCATCGGTTGATCTTGCGCAGATTGAGAGCCAGATGGCCAAGGACCGCTACGGACTCGTCCAGGCCGAGAGCAATCTCGCCACCGTCCGGATGGCACTCAAAAAAATACTTATGCTCGGACTCGACAGCGAGATCGAAATAGTGTCGTCAGGCTTTACCGACGAGGAGGTTCTTGCACTCCCTCCTGCGAAAGATGAAGTGTTTGCCGCAGCTGTGGCCTGGTTGCCCGAATTCAAGAGCAACCGTCTCTCGAAAGAAGTTTACGACTACGATATAAAGGTACAACCGTCCGCGACAGCAGGTATAGCTTAAAAAAATAGCCGTCCGGATTTTGGGCGGCTATTTTTGTGAGAGT
>VSPN01000079.1 GCA_009775355.1 Muribaculaceae bacterium | reverse complement strand
TAATCAAAACAGCACCGCCATAGGGCGACCACGCTCCATTTTCAGCTTGATAAATCAAGCCATTAACTGAATATCCCTAAATTATTTGTAAGTAAAATATTTGTCATACCTTTACGTTATAATATCAAACACAAGATAAGCCAAATAAACAAAAGGACGCTTTCTATGTTGTCATCATTTTTCGGACAGCCGGTCATTGCAGTTATATGATAAAAGAATTTATATACATATTAATTGCGATTCTTGCATTTGCTATTTCTTCTTGCTCGAAGTCAAATTCCCGATATAACAGGGATATAGACAATGCCGAAAAGGTGATGCAAAGCAAACCGGACAGTGCATTGTCCATATTGGAGACAATCGACCCCTCGGAATTAAAAATTGACTCCATACGGGCTAAATATCATTATCTCATGGCTTATGGCCACATGCGCTGTAACCGCTCCATGATTGGAGATTCCCTCGTTTCCTACGCTCATAAATATTATCGTGGCAAAGATGTGGTGAAAGATAATCGTAGCGGAATGGCATTAGCCTGGTATAAGTTTTGGGTGGGCGATACTCCCGGAGCAATGGCAATGCTTGATTCACTTGCGGATTTGCCCAACGTTCCCGATTCAATCATGGTTCAGACATTGAGGACCCGTGTATTGCTCGGGGCTGCCGAGTATCAAGGCCGTGAACTTGTGCCTCTTGCCAAGAGGCTTGAATCTCTTGAAACAGACTCCCTGAGAAAGGTTGAAGCAAAATATATGCTTCTGACGGGGTACGAATATGCCGGTGAACTGGATTCGGCTCTATATATTTTAAATGAACTTGCAGACTACGCCCGTAAGAATAAGTGGGGAGAGAAGCATTTTCAGTTTGAAATTGAACGCGCACAGTTGTTGACCGAACAAGGGAGAAATGCCGAGAGCGATGCACTTATTAATGAAATTTTCCGAAAGGCAGGACCCGACAATGGAGCGGCATACCTCCTTCACTTTCAATATGCTATTAATGCTTTGAATTCCGGTGACACAGGACGGGCTTCGCAACACCTTGCGATTGCTGACAGCCTCGCCTCCAGACTGAGGGGAGAAGATGATGTCTATTTCCGCAGTTACAGCAATCCATGCTATCATAGACTACAAGCAGACCGGCAGAATCAAGCTAACGCACATTAATGGATTGAATAACCGGCAGAGTGAACGCTACAATCGAATGAAAGCCTCGCAGTGGGAGTCTGAACGCGGTGCATTGCACCAGCAGAACCGCGCTTTGGAACTGAAAGCGGAAAGCGAGCATAAGACGGTGGTAATCCTGATAATCGGCATTATTGCATTACTGGCTGTTGCCGGTGCATTCTGGATTATCATAACGCGCCGTCAGCGCGAGCGCGAAAACGAGGAACGAATAGAAGCGTTGCAGAAAATGGTAGATGAGTATAAATCTGCTCCGTCCACTCAGAAATCTGAAATCAATGATTCTTCAGCTTTGCGTAACGTAATGCTCAAACAACTCGGCATTATCAAGATGGTGGCAGAGACTCCTACCGATCAGAACCGGGAAATGCTTCGTAAAATCTCATCAATCGATGGCGAAACCAACGGGGAACTCGTCGACTGGAAGAATGTCTATAAGATAATAGACAATCTGTATTCGGGATTCTACAGTACGCTCCACAGCAGATATGGCGATGTCCTGAGTCCGAAAGAGGAACAGATAATAGTGCTTATGGTGGCAGGTTTCTCGACAAAGGAAATCAGTGTAATAACCGGTCACACCACTTCTACAATTTATGTCCGTAAAACCTCCATAAGGAAGAAACTTGGGGTGCCGGAGAAAGACGATATTGTAGGATATCTGCAGACCCCATCCCACAAAAAATGTTAATGCAGGGGTCTAAATCAGAATAAGGTTTAAGAGGGTATTAAGATTATAAAGAAGTCTATTAAGACTTTTAAGAGATGCAACCACTGATTATCAGTTGGTTGTATCTCTTGTATTAAAACTTTTATATTTGGCGTTAAAACCCTTTTAGGTGTAATTTTGCATCAGAAAATCATTAAAAACTGATGTGAAATGAAACAGTTATTCTCCATTCCCGCCATCGCAATATTGATGGCTTCACTCTCCCTTACATCATGTTCTTTTGGCTCGGGTAAAGGAGACCTCAGAGATAAAAAATTGACAATGATATGAAACAGATTATTTTATTTCTCATCGCCATTATGGCATCTGTCCCCGCCTTTTGCCGGGAGATAACAGGAAAAGTTGTGGGTGAAAACATGACACCCCTCGACTTCGTCAATGTGGTAATATACCGCGACTCAACTTATGTGACCGGAGCCGTAACCGATACCGACGGTCGGTTTTCAATAACTGCCGACGTCAATGGGAATCTTACCGCCAAATTTTCATTTGTCGGCTATGAGACCTATTCTGCCGAAGTACCGGCTTCCGGAAATATGGGCACCATAACACTTACTCAGTCTGCTGTAGAACTCGGAGAAGTGGTGGTGAAATCCACACGTCCATCTACGACAATGAAAGGTAATGCACTTGTCACTAACGTTGAGGGCAGTTCGCTTGCCATAGCCGGAACTGCCAACGATGTTCTTGTGCGTGTGCCGATGGTAGTTGACAATGGCGGTTCTCTTGAAGTATTTGGTAAGGGTTCTCCGGAAATCTATATAAATGGCCGCAAAGTCAATGACCTTCAGGAACTCTCTCAACTCAGCTCCGGCGACATCAAAAATGTTGAGGTCATCACAAACCCCGGAGCTGCTTATGCAGCGAATGTGAAATCGGTTATACGTATCCGGACGAAACCTCCAAAAGGTGATGGCCTTAGCGGGACATTACGTACTGATAATGGATTCCAGCACTATTTTCGCACCGGGAATTCCCTCGATCTCAAATACCGCACAGGCGGACTTGAAATTTTCGCCAACTACGGCTGGTGGAGAGGGAACACACGTTTTGACCGTCAGAATGATATGAATACCACGACATCCCAAGGAAATTATCGCCAGTACGTCAGCACCATCGGCAAGGAGTCATATAATGACATGACCGGCAAACTCGGTTTTTCATATATGATCAACGACCGCCACAGCATAGGAGCATACTACAAGAACAGTTGGAACCGCCACCATACTGACGGCTCAATCCCAAGCGAAATATGGCAGGACGGCGCGTTGCTCGACCGCTATAACTCAGATGTCCGCAACCGGTCTACGGCTGTTCCGCGTCACTATGCCAATCTCTACTATAATGGTGTCATCGGCAAACTCAACATCGATTTTAATGCCGATTATTTATGGTATAAGAGTCGTGAGTTGTCATCTAACAATGAACTTAGCGAAATGGGCGATGATCGCGAGGTAAACACTACATCAACGAACCGTAACCGTATGTTCGCCGAAAAACTGGTCATGACTTATCCATTATGGAAGGGTCAGATTGAGGTTGGTGAGGAATATACCAATACCCGAACCACTAATCTCTTTTTTGCCAATATACCAGAAACCCCTGATGCCGACAATCGTGTTGACGAGAGCAATATGGCTGTGTTTGCAGAATTGGGACAACGATTCGGACGCTTTATGATTGGTGTCGGACTGCGTTATGAACATGTAAAGTTCAATTACTATGAGATGGGCCTACTTCAGGACGGACAGAGCAAAAGCTACAATAACCTATTCCCCTCACTCAATATCGCTACGCAAGTAGGCAATGTCAGAATGGGACTGAACTATACCGGCAAGACTGTACGCCCCGGATATGGTCAACTTGACGGGGCAGTAAGTTATATAAACCGTCTGACTTATGAAACCGGCAATCCCTATCTGAAACCGACGAAGTTGCAGACTGTTGAATATATGGCACAATGGCGCCGGTTCTTCGCACAGCTCTCTTACACTTACTTCAAGGATGGCGTATATCATATCACCGAACCCTATGGGCAGGATGGCGAAGCCACAATCATCCGTACCGCAAATCTCAATCATCGGCACTATCTGCAAGCCTTCGTAGGTGGCAATTTCCAAGTGGGTGTATGGCAACCCAAAGTGAATGTCGGAATGATGAAGCAATGGCTCACTTTGCCAGTAAATGGCAAGCCGATGAATATGAACACACCAATCTTCATGTTCCAGTGGCAGAACGCAGTCCATCTTCCCTTTGACATATGGCTTAACGTCGATGCTCAACTTATGACTCGCGGTTGGGACAACAATACGCGCCTGACAAATACACCGTGGTACGTTAACGCAAAAGTCTACAAAGGTTTCTTCAACGACGCTTTCAGTGTGACAGTCGAGGCCAAGGATCTTTTTGACTCTGCAAAAAACAACTTCTATCTATGCAGCGATGCCGTTCAGATACAGCAGAAAAATTTCTCGCCCGGACGCTCGGTAATGCTGACACTTCAGTATCGTTTCAACACGACCCGTGACCGCTATCGCGGAACAGGTGCAGGTAACTCCGAAAAATCACGTTTCTAATACTTCATTGCTATGAAATATCTGATATTATTACTCTTAGGCTTGGCGTTGAGCGTTACTGCGTATGCAAAGCCGCGCTGTCAGGGATTCAACAACTACGACAACAAAGTGACTGTCATCTTTACGGATGATAAGGCCGGAAGCCAATATACTGTTTCCGATGTGATACTCATTCCTTCTTGGAACGGGAAAGAATATAAAGCCACCTCCGTCAGAACTACGGTTGAGAATGGCGTGGCTACTGTGACCCTCGTCTTTCCTCATATAACCCAATTCTCGAATCCCAAAGTAACTCTCCGTACAAACGGAAAGAAAAGGACGTTTAAAGTTTGTCAATAGACAAATGCAAGTATAATGTAATTCATGCAAGAAATGAGGCCTCGGCAGTGATGTCGGGGTTCTCTTTTTATCGCGATACACTGAATGATATAGCCCATCGCTCATCGGCTTGCCTCTATGCTTGCAAAGAATCGCTGAGCTTCTCGGCATACCATTCTACGAAGATTTCACCTCTTAACTGTTCACGTTGCGACAGCAACGTGGACGTAGACGCGCCCATCTGCATCGGCATGTACTACAACGCCAACATTAACTGGATTGTCGCCGGTCAGCCGGAGTAAGCCGAGGTCGCAACGGCTTCTTTCTTTGAAAGCGCTTCGCGATGACCGTAAAGACAAATCCGGCGAAAAGCTTGCCGAGAGCGAAGAAGACCTGCTCGAACACCACACCGACGGCACCGACGCTTTCGATACCCTCTACATCGGTTGCGAAAAATTCCCCTATCGCGATAGCTTCGCCATAAACATCGGAGGTGTACTTTGATTCAGCACTTAATTACATGACCATTACATGAACTTATTAAAGGTAAAACCCTAAATATCAATCATATTTCATCAGAACCAAATTCAGCTTACTACGAATTTAGCCGATTCAATTACATGAAATTACATGAAATTTGTCTATCCCCATGAGGGAATATAAGCTACATCACGGCGGTTGGTCCCTTCAGGCGTGCCAACTCTTATAAGCCCTTTCTTTACCGCTTCTCGAATCACGATAGAAACCATCGGATAGTTCTTTTCTTCGACGCCCATACGCTCGCGAAACGATTTGTTGGTCATCATCTCGTTTGACAAATATTTGAGGCAAGCATGCTGGTAACAGGCTTGTATGCGTTCCTCTTTGGTCGTGTCTGCCCAACCTTTATATTCCGACAGAATCACGGTGGTACGAATATCCGAAACACGATATTTAGGGATACTCAGCTAATCACCAACTAATTGTTTGCCAAAGTCGTAGATATTTTGTAACTTTACAATGAACCCCCGA
>VSPN01000078.1 GCA_009775355.1 Muribaculaceae bacterium | reverse complement strand
CCATATTCTTCTCTCATTAATTCTGCTCCGGTAAACACGGTGGCAGTATGTCCTGAGGGAAACGAATTCCTTGCATTGGAATCCGGTCTTTTTTCTTTGAATGAATATTTACCGATATTTGTAAACGCTGTCATAGTTAAGTAGGCGGTAGCTTCCACCACGACACGTTCTTTAAAACTATGTTTTGATTTGATACCGATTGACCCAAATGTCAGGTACGTTATGGCAGGAAGATATTGGATATAATCATCGACACGGAAGAAATGATTTCCACGCAGATTATCCATTCCATTTTTGATGTTTGTGTCTAACTTTTTGAATGTTCCATTGTATACTCCAAAAGTACCGACAGCTATAAGAACTCCCGGTAAAATTAGCTGTTTAGCATTAAAATTAGAACATTCAGGTTTGTACTGATTGGAAACTAATGTACTGTCAATCGACAAGGTGTTGACAGGTCGCTTTGTATCTTGAAAAATCATATTTGATGATTCTTCAAAATTGGATGCTTGTGCGTACCCACAGACTTGTGAGGTAAGAAGCCCCAATGTTATTAGACCTCCTACCAATCCATTTTTGTTCATTGGCATATCGTTTGTGCGAATGCCAATGCTCATAGATCAAATTCGACGAATGCATAAGCATGGGCAATGACTGCCCAGAATGCACCCGTCGGATTGGTGTTATGAACGGCAAGTCACGCCCATGCAATGCACGGACGTTCGCGACTTGTTCCACATTCATAACACAATGAAATTTCCGACGTTTCATTCTGATTGGAACAAATAGCAAACGCTATTAATTATTTTATCAGAAGCCTCTGCTTCCGTTATTTTCAACTGCAAAGTTACATATTTTTACGTTTCATGTCAATAGTTTGAGTAGAAATAAGTTTGGTTCAGTCTTAGATATATACATCTAAACTGAACCAAACCTATAAATATATGCTGGGCAAAAAAGAAAAGCCCCTATCAGTTTTTATTTCCACCAGCACCAATATCTATCTCCATTAAGACCACCGAAAGAGGAAAAACAAGGCTAAAGAATAGAACTAAAAATAACTAACGTCTGCAAATTAAACTTAATTGATTGCCTTTGATTGTACTTATATACCTCATTTAATACATTGTTAGTACAAGATATATGGACTATTATGCTTACTATCAATACATTAAAGAGGTGACATATAAATCAAACAAGTATATAGTGGTCATCTGCATGCGACTCTTTGTGAACCGCATTGCAAAATTACGAAACTTTTTTTAATTTTGGAAATCGGCGTCATCATGCAAAGTCCAATAAACCTTATGCAATATCTTGGCGTTTAGAATTCAGAAAGTTCCGATTAAACTTCTTGTCGGAAGAGGAATCCAAACTGAGAAAATCAATAAAAACCGGAAATATGAAAAAGATATGGATATTGTTCGCGGCCGTAGCCATGATGGCGGCAGCCGCATGCGCGCGTGACACTTACGCGCATGACGCATCAGTGTTGCCCAAAGCGGCACAGACAGTTATCGCCAATAATTTCAAGTCGAAAGTCAGCGTAGTCAAGATCGACAAGGATTTCGGACGGGTCAGCGAATACGAGGTGATACTGTCGGACGGAACTGAGATCTCATTTGACCGCGACGGCAACTGGGATAACGTCGAGACCTCCAACACCTCTTCCGTGCCCAAGGCGTTCATTCCGCAGGGCATCAGGGATTTCGTAAGCAAGAACCACAGCGGTGCCCGCATTGTCGGCATCGACAAAGAGCGTTCAGGCTACGATGTGGAGCTCTCCAACGGAATAGAAATGAAGTTCAACAAGGCAGGCCAGTTCCTGCGATACGACGACTGACCGGAGCGCAGGGAAACTACCGGATATTGAACCGCCACCCGATCTTTGCCTCTATTACCCACAGCGCGCTGGTGAGAGTCGAATGACGCGAATAGATGTTGGCAAGGTCACTTTTGACCACTACTCCGCCGAACCAGCGGTCGTGGTTGTAGATCGCCGACATGGTCAGGCGGTAATTTATACGGAAGGAATAATTCCTGCGGGCTGAGTTCAGAAAACCATAATTCAATGTCGGCATCACCACTGCGATGATGCCGACATTGTATTTCTGACGCGGCACCCAGTTGAAGCCGTATCCTCCGGCGATAGAAAAGGAATCGCCGTCGGCGGTATAACGAAGGTTGCGCCATTCCTCAGGCAGAGAGGGTTTGAGCGATTCAGGCAGACGGCTGAAATCGAAGTCAAGTTTCTGATGCTGGTATGCCAGACCGGTTATGAACGATCCCTGACTTTTTTTCTGTATCCTGCCGTAGGTTGTGGCGGCTGCATAAGAATATTTCCGGGAATTGAAAAAATAGAATGCCTCAAGCCCCCAGGTATCGGTCTCCATGCCGTTGAAATAGCAGTCAATGTCGCGGCTTCCGGCCAGATAACTGAGCCTCATGCCGTCGGCGTTGCGCATCGAATAGAAACGTCCGGCCAGCAAAGCGGACGAGAACTCGAAATTAATTCTCGACTTCGCGCGGTCGACTGCGCCGAACAATCTATTGACACTTATGTCATATCCGAGACTCAGACCCATAAAAGCGGCCTCGCATCCGACAGTGGCCGTAAAGGGAAGATGGAGTCTTATCTGGTCATCACCGTCAAAATAGAACGAATTGAAATCAGTCCATCCGGCTGAACGCAGTTTCACGTTCATGGCGTATCCCGACGGGCACACATATGCCGAATCTGTGGAATTTATAAAACGGTCTACATTTCTGTATACATTCACACAAAATGCCGGGAAACGCCCCATTGCCGCTATAGAGTCAGCCGAAAACGAGAAGGCTCTCCCGCAGAAAGCCACGGCAGAAATTGTCAGCATGACAGATATGAGTCGAAGACCGTTCACGCGTTAATAACGACAGGAAGCGGAAATGTATTGCAAAGGCACTGCAACCTGCAGAGAATCGTCAACCGCAATAATGGTTGACATTTCCGGAAAATGTATAATTCCCATCCTGCCAAAAAGCTGTAATTTCGCAACCATAACACAACATCATGCTTACAATGAAAAGAGGAACACTGACATCACTGACACTCGGACTGGCACTGGCAGCGATTGCCCAGACTCCGTCCGCTCCGGCAAAAGTATATTTCACTTCTGAAATAACGCCGGAATCACTTCTTTCCATCTACAAGACCTTAGGAGTCGAACCGCAGGGGAATGTGGCCGTAAAAATCAGCACCGGGGAATCGGAGAAGAGCAACCATCTCCGACCTGAGCTTATCGGAAAACTTGTGAAAGATGTGAACGGCACTATCGTGGAATGCAACACCGCCTACGGCGGCAACCGGTCGACAACCGCCGACCATCGCAGAGCCATAGAACAGCGGGGCTACGGCAAGATCGCCACTGTCGACATCATGGATGCCGACGGGGAGATGGTTCTGCCGATGAAAGACACGACCTGGTTTGCCGGCAACCTTGTGGGCGATCACCTTGCCAACTATGACTTTCTCATCAATCTCGCCCACTTCAAAGGGCACGCGATGGGTGGATTCGGAGGTGTGCTCAAGAACCAGAGCATCGGCATAGCGTCGGCCGACGGCAAAGCGCGGATACACACCGCAGGCGCATATTCCGACACTGCGCATGCATTCGAGCAACCCTACGGACAGGACGCATTTCTCGAATCCATGGCCGGAGCGGCGCAGTCAGTACACGACTATTTCGCCGACAGGAAAGGGATGGTCTATATCAACGTAATGAACAATCTTTCGGTAGACTGCGACTGCAACGGACACCCCGACGCACCGAAGATGAAAGATATCGGCATACTCGCGTCGCTCGATCCGGTCGCACTCGACAAGGCATGTCTTGACCTCGTGTTCGGTCACGGGCACAGCGAAGGCGACGACAACCGCCCCCTCATCGAGCGGATAGAGAGCCGCCACGGAACACACATTGTGGACTATGCCGAAAAGATAGGACTTGGCTCTAAAAAATATGACCTAATTGACATAACCGCCGGCAAGGAGAGATAACCACGACATGAACTACAAGACAATTGCGGGAGCGATAGCTTCCATGCTGTCGGTTTCGGCTCTTGATTCATCAGGAGCCGAAACTGTAGATACCACCCGCGTTCTGGAAGAAGTGGTGGTGACAGGCACCAACAGCGGCGTGCAGCAGAGACTACTCCCCTACACCGTCTCAGTCATAGACAACCGCCAGCTTGAGGCGTCGGGCCAGACACAGGTGCTTTCCGCAATAAGCGGCATGGTTCCGAGTCTGTTCGTATCGCAACGGAGCATTTTTGGATTCGGCGTCAGCAACGGAGGATCGGGACACATAAAACTGCGCGGGGTCGGCGGCGACCGTGCAAGCGCGGTGCTCATGATGGTTGACGGGCAGCCCCAGTTCGCCGGCATATATTCACACCACATAGCAGATTTCTATGACAAGGAATATGTGGAGCGCGTGGAGGTGCTACGCGGACCGGGCTCGGTGCTCTACGGCTCAAACGCCATGGCAGGCGCGATAAATGTGATCACAAAAACCGCCAGACATGACGGAGTCCGCACTACAGTCCAGTCACAGTACGGGTCGTACAACACATGGCTGTCGTCAGCCACAAATATGGTGCGCGCCGGCAGATTCTCGTCACTTGTGTCTCTCTCCTACAACCGGACAGACGGCACAACCGACAACTTCGATTTCCGGCAGGCCGGCGGATACGTGAAAGCAGGCTACGATTTTTCTGACAACTGGAAGGCTTATGCTGACTACACGCTTATGAATTTCAGAGGAAATGATCCGGTCTACCCCATACTCTCCGATCCTGAATCAACCGACATCTACCGGCAGAACATAATACGAGGTGAAGCGGCGGCCACGGTCACCAACAATTATGACCGGACATCGGGATCGGCTCGTATATATTACAACTACGGAAACCACTATGTCGATGATCCGCGACACTTCCACAGCAAAGATGACAGGCTCGGAGCGATGCTATATCAGAACTTCAGGCCGTGGAAAGACGCCTCGGCAACGATGGGTTTCGACTTCGACAGCTATTCGGGAGAGATTCCGGTGTCGGGAGGAAACGCGCACACCGAAGGCTCGTTGAGCACCATGTCGCGCAAACGCATAACAGAATACTCCCCTTACCTGACACTGTCGCAGACGCTGCTCGACGACGCTGTGAGTCTCAACGCCGGTCTGCGCATGGCCAACAGCGACATGTTCGACACACAATGGATTCCGCAGTTCGGATTCTCGTTGAATCCGGGCTACGGACTGACCTTCAAGGGGAACCTCGCCATGGGCTACAGGAATCCATCGTTCCGCGAACTCTACCTTTACCGCATGGCCAATCCTGACCTGCAGCCGGAGAAGATGATGAACTACGAACTATCGGTCTCAAAATCATTTTCCAGATACCTGTCGGCGGAACTCACTGCCTATTACAGCAAGGGAGACAACCTGATTCAGCAGGTCGACATGAAAAACATGAACACCGGCAGCTTCATCAACAAAGGCATCGAGGTCTCGGCCCGCAGCCATCCGATTGACAATCTGTGGATCCAGACCTCTTACAGCTATCTTCACACCTCGCTCGACAATCTGACAGGGGCTCCGAAGAACCAGTATTATCTCGGAGTGCAGTGGCGTCCATGGAGTTTCATAGGAATTGACGCTGATCTGAAAGGTACGGGCGGACTGTATGTGGCCGACGGGATCGACCACCAGAGCTACGCGCTTGTGGACCTCAAGATCACATGGGATGTGTGCAGATATGTCTCGCTTTTCTGCCGGCTTGACAATATTACTGACGCACGCTATATGATAAACCGAGGTTACGACATGCCCGGCTTCACGGCAATGGGAGGCTTCAGACTTAGCTTCTGAACCGTATCCGTCCGAAATCGGCCGACTTTATCAAAGCGTTTTTGGTTGCGAACTTTGCAATCAAAAACGCTATGTTTA
>VSPN01000077.1 GCA_009775355.1 Muribaculaceae bacterium | reverse complement strand
GGATGACGGAATAGTCTGATTATACTCGGATTACGCGGCATAGATAGGACACGGCTCCGGAACTCGTCGGCATCAAGAATGAACCGTCCCGGATTCTGCATCACAATTCTGTCATCGAATACCCTTATCGTGGGATGTGCTGATGCAAAGTAATCAGAGTGAGCGCAAAAATTAACCAATCCTTCACGCAAGCAGAACAGTTGTGAGTTGTCTTCTACACCGAATATGTCGGGTCCTTCCACATAAGGGGCATCTACAAAATTGCGCAAACGGTGCATTATAAGCTGAAAACTCTCCCATATATTTTCCTGCTCCGGCATACGGTAGGTATATCGCTGCGAGGCTGTGGCATAAGAATCACCCGGTATCTCCATATAGTCTATCCAAAAGTTGGGCAACGCACCGAGTACGGATTCCCGTTTGCCAAACATCAGGAGACTGCCATACGACAGTTTACCCGATGAAAGAACGATGTTTAGTTTTCTGCAAAATTCTTCATCATCCAATGTGGGGTACGATAAGGGACGATTGAAATCACGGAGATAACTGCGATAGGACGCAATAGAGTCAAGATTGATGTCATTGAAACTTGAACCGGGGACTTCCATTTCTGATTTTGCTCCGAAAGATGCGTCTCTCACAATCGCATCGACTTCCAGATCAGTGGCGAGGGTATCGCCGCTGCCTGTTCTGATATACACCTCTCCACTACTTTTAATTGCAACAGGTCGGTGTGGCGACAAAGGTATCTCAAAAGCGAGAATATCCTTACCGTCAATCTTATATCTCATGGCTTTACATGAGACAGGGGCATTGAATTTTGTGCGGGAACGTAATGTGGTGATTATATCCTGCTCCATCTGTTCAGGATTCGGCACCCCGTTGACAACGTAAACGGAGCCATCTGCGGTCTTCGTCTCTTTAACCCCAAGTATTATCCAACCGCCCTCTGTGTTGGAGAAAGCACTGACCGTCTCCCACATGGATTTGGGAAGACCGCCCGAAGCCTCTTTGACCTCGAAATCATTCCATTCTATATCGTTGAGCCTTGCGAGCAGTTCTTCTTTTGTCATTTTTGCGCGTATTAGACTGCAAAGTTACTAATTTTTCGGCGATTATAGCTTAGGATTCAGATATTTTGGCTAAATTTGCAGTCGGAATGGCATCGCCTTTCCACGACATTTTGGAAAAATAAGAAGCGTTATGCGTATCTTGAACTTGAAAACCTGAGAAATTTTCATCTGTACTCAATGATATGGCATGATGGCTTCCCTCGCATAGCGTGGGCTGCTGTCAACCACATCTGAGTACAAGGCTTTCTCAGGGCCATCAAGTTAAGACGTGGCATAGTTGGCTCACGCTTCTTTTCATAAAAAATCTCTCCACTGAGTCAGTGGTGGACTATATATGGCTATGACTATAAACCGACTTATCACAATATTAGCTCTTCTATGCATCGCTCTGGGAGTCGAGGCGAAGAAGAAACAAGAATATCCGCATGCTGAAATAAAGGTCAGCTACAACTATCATCATCTTGCTCTACGAAATGATGGAGAGATCATCACAAGTGATTATGATTATCTATTGCTTGCCAATTCGGAGAACTCGAAGTATTATAACCACAATAATGAGTATATTGACTCGCTCGAATCCACTCCGCAAGGACGCAAATTACATAATCAACTGATGTCAATAGGAGTTGAGCAATACCTCAAGAACGGTGATGACTCGGCAATACCTCACTACAAGGGGCAAATATATGTATTTAAGTCGTTAAAGGACAGTGTCACCTCCGTGTATGACACATACGGACTCGGAGAACAGGGTTATTATGACGAGCCTTTTGCGGAAATCGAATGGACTATTGCCGATTCTACGAAAACAATTCTCGGCTATGAGTGTATAATGGCAGAAGCGGACTATCATGGCCGCCATTGGACAGCTTGGTTCGCTCCTGAAATCCCGCTCTCGGATGGGCCGTGGAAACTTAGCGGTTTACCGGGATTGATACTCGATGCAGCAGATTCTTCCGAACAACATAGTTTCATTGCTACCGGAATAGAAAACAGCAATCAGGTAATGTATCCCATATATCAGCCCGGAAAGTATGATAAGATGAACAGAATCGACATGCTCAAGGCTTATGCAGCTTATCGTAAAGGATCTGCTGCTTACTCAAGAGCCATGATATTGGACACTCCCGATGGAAGCAAGGTGGAAATGGATGCACCCTTACAGCCTAAATCCAACACACAAAATATCGACTTTCTTGAAACCGACTATCATTGATTATGAAAAGAATAATTGCCTATATATTTCTTACTTTTGGTGCCATTACTGCTAATGCTGATAAATGGGTAAGAGATGCGGAGCCCGCAATACTGGAGGTGCATTATACCCGCACTGAGGTGTATGATACAACAATGCGGACGTCCCGCTTTTCCAAAGATCCAGTGATTCTGCGTGTAGGCAAGAACAAATCGGTGTTTTTTGGTGCTAAAAATTTATGGACGGATTCGATCATGGCTGTTGATCCTGCCACCTTCTGGGAGATTGACCGAGCGAGAGTCATGAGCGACAAAAGAGATGACACACAGTTGCTGTCCGGTCACTATTGGTCGTATGTCTATAAGAATATCCCTGACGGGAAATTGACTGAGCGAGATTACTTCGATTTAGAGCGTTGGCAATATACCGAAGACTGGGAAAAACCGGAATGGGAAATATCTGATGATACGAAGGAGATAATTGGTTACCAATGCTTCAAGGCTACGACGGACTATCGTGGTCGTCGATGGACGGCGTGGTTCTCTCCGGAGATTCCGGTTCAGGAAGGCCCATGGAAACTCTGCGGTCTGCCCGGACTGATTCTCGAAGCCTACGATACCGATAAGAATTATCATTTCGAGGCAGACGGACTGAAACAAAATCCTAACTCTGAAGTAGGGATTTTTACATACAAGGAAAGACGAGGCTACATTACTGTGACCCGCGACAAGTTTTTCAACAACTGGTGGAAATTCAAACAATCCAATTTCGCAGCAAAAATGAACGCTGCCTACGGTGTAGGTCCAAAAGCCACACCCGAAGACAACAAGCCAAATATTGTTCACTATGATAAAGAGGAAACTGATTATCCCCACGACCTATGAACCGTTTTATCACATACCTGATATTTCTCTTTGTAGTGGTCAGTGCCGTTGTACAGGTAAATGTGTCGGGCATAGTCGTTGACAAGGAGAGAAACGAGCCTCTGACCGGGGCTTCGGTGATTGTCAAGGGTGCTGACGGCAAGATAAAGAAATATGCCACATCGAAAGGCAACGGTGGTTTCGCTATGTCGCTGCCGTCGATGGCCGGTTGCCGGCAGGAGGTGTCGATGATGAGTTTCGCCAAGAAAACTATACCTCTTGATAGCGTTTCTTTTCCTCTCACAGTTTTTCTCGAACCGGGTACAACGCTGTTGAAAGAGGTAACTGTTAAGGCTGACCGCATACGGGAGCAGGGCGACACTATTTCATATACAGTCGGCAGTTTCGCACAGGCTCAAGACCGCTCCATCGGCGATGTTCTCAAACGTATGCCCGGAATAGATGTTGCCAACAACGGCAAAATCCAATATCAGGGCGAGGACATTAACAAATTCTACATCGAAGGCTCCGACCTGCTCGGCGGCAAATATGGAATTGCCACCAACGGCATAAGCCATGAGGATGTCGGCGCGGTCGAGGTGATGGAGAACCATCAACCGATGCAGGTGCTGTCGGGAATATCATTCTCCGACAAGGCGGCTATCAACCTCAAACTGAAAAACATGGCGAAAGCAACGTGGAGTTTCCACGGCGACGCCGGAGGCGGCTATTCATGGCAACCCGATGGCGCGATATGGGACGGCGAGCTGTTCGCTATGGCAGTAATGCCTAATTTCCAGAACATAACCACATTCAAGACCAACAACATCGGCGAAGACTTGTCCGCGCAGGCTGTGGACTTTTTCGCCTCGAGCCGTGGAACCGACCTGAGCCGATATGTCGGCGTGTCGCTCCCCGGTGTGCCAAACCTGAGCCGGAAACGCACGCTGTTCAACCGCTCGGCGCTTGTTTCCACCAACGCGCTGTGGAAACTCGGTCGTGGCGAGTTCAAGACGCAGATTGACTATTCCTTCAACCGTGTCGCGGCAGAGGCGGCAAACGTAACGACCTACTTTCTTAACGATGGCAACCGTGTCGTTACCGAAGACCGCAACGGCGTAGACCGCTCACACTCGCTGTCTGGCAAATTCATCTACGAACTTAACCAAAAGACTGCATTTATCAACAACACGCTGAAAACCAACATCGACTGGGATGATGTTCGTCTCGGCGTAACCGGTTCACTTCCTAACGACCAGACTGCATCGCTTCCCGACTACTATGTAGGCAACGATTTCAAACTAATAAAGCGATTCAGCGGCAAGCATTTAGTGACCTTTATAAGCACGAATGAATGGGAGTCGCTGCCGCAGACCCTTTCCGTGTCAATAAATGATGGAATTATACGTCAGCATGTAAAAGACCATGCTTTTTATACCAACGAGAGTGCGGCCTACGCCTTTTCCGTCAAGGGTATCACAATCAGTCTTGAAGGTGGCGTCAAAGGTTATTTCCGCACGCTTAACACAGATTTACCCGATATGCCCGAGGAAATACCGGGAGAAACGACGAATGTTCTGAACACAAACTATCTCACGGTATATGCCACACCTAAATTCGAGTATTGGGTGAAACGTGTCAACTTTTCTCTAAACGCTCCTGTCAGTTTCGCCCACTATACCTTCGACAAGGCTCTCGCCAACCGCAGCGAGGTCTATTTCTCGCCGTCACTCAGCATGAACTGGAAACCAAACAATCGTTTTTCTATGAGTGTAAGCGGTGGCACAGGTCGCTCGCCGATGGATCTCAACATGATTCAGCCCGGATATGTGATGACAAACTATCGCTCATTTCAACGCGGTGTTGATGATTTTTATAATTCATCCTCTCAACGGGTATCAGGCAGACTATCATACAAGCACACACGTCGCGGACTGTTCGCCAACGCTTTCGTCATGCAGTCGTGGAGCCACAATCCCTATACCTTAGCACAGCAGCTTTACGGCGACTATGTGGTCTATTCCTATACGTCAGCAAAAAGCGACGGGCAGATGCTTATGGCAAGCGGAAACATCGGCAAGACACTCGATTTCATGCGAGGCAGTGCAAACGTAAACGGCTCGTTCAGCCGCAATGAGTCGCACCTGATTTCTGAAAATACCAACGTCAACTCGGTCGGCACATCGTGGTCGGTCGGAGCGAAAATCAACGGCGCGCCGCTGCGTTGGCTCAGTTTCGATTACCGTTTTGAGTGGGTATCGAGCCGTCTTGCCATGAATGGCATAAACGCCTCATGGCTCGGCAATATGGAAAACGAGCTTCTGCTCAACATAATGCCACACCGCAAATGGGAGTGGCACATCAGCGGCGAACACTACCGCAATGAACTTACCGCCGATCAATTCAAAAACGTGTTCCTGCTCGACACCAAGGTAATCTATAAACTCACCAAGAGACTGGAGCTGTCGGCCTCGTTGAGCAATATCTTCAATCAGCGCACATACAACTACACAACATACAATCAGCTCACCTCCTTTGAGAGCCAGCGCTGGCTCCGGGGTCGAGAGCTGCTAATCTCAATATCCCTCAGAAAATGAAAAGGTTAATCCTAATAATATCTGCATGTTTAGTGGTTTTATTTGCTTCGTCACAACTTCTCCCTGAAAGTAGTTTGAGGGTGTCATATACTTATGAATACAAAACTACAGGTCCATATTCAGGAAAAAGTGAACATCATAAGGATGATTTTTTATTATTGGCTTCACCCCAATATTCCTATTTTTACGGCGTTACGACACACTATCTTGATTCTATTTATTCTAATCCGAAATCTCGTAGCGAATATATAGCATTAAGGAAACAGTTGGCACAAGCATCTCCAAAGTCCTTGTTTGATTCTGATGGAAGGCTCATACACTCTCCCGGTGATGAACAGTTAGGACTATCGACAAAAGGGAGTCAGATTCAAGTTATTAGGGTGTTCAGTTCTATGTTCCAAAATTAACTCGCATTATTGAGTGTTCTGGAACGCAGAACCACCCGATTC
>VSPN01000076.1 GCA_009775355.1 Muribaculaceae bacterium | reverse complement strand
ATCGGGTGGTTCTGCGTTCCAGAACACTCAATAATGCGAGTTAATTTTGGAACATAGAACTGAACACCCTAATTATTAAACAATTCTTCGTCAAACACTTCATCATCGCTCGCCAAAAGAATTGCATCATCAACATTGTCAAAAAACATCCAACTGTCAACTATCGGAGCGAAGATATTAAAGAAATTCTGTAATCCTGACCAATAACGTCGTATAACTGTTTCAGCAGGTATATTATGCCCTCCTTCACTGACACGTTTGGCAACCCGTTCAATCGCCATTTCCGGAGATGCGAGCCAGAAGAACAATAATACCACTTGATAACCCAAAGAATGCGCTCTTTTTATAAGCAATGCGTAGCTACGGGTAGCAAGAGTTGTCTCAATTGCAAAAGTCTTTTTTGGGTTTAAAAGAAAATTTATTCGTTGAAGCATTAATTTCCCTGCCACAACAGCAACCGATTCAGGATTGAATGGAGAGAGACCTTTTGCTATCTCATCTGCGTTGACAAATTCTCGACACTCCAACAAATCCGGCAGTACAGAGTAGGAAGCCGTAGTCTTTCCAGCTCCATTACACCCAGCGATTATATACAATGTCGGTTGTATCATTCTATATGGCAAAAAATCCCGCAGGCAATTCTGCTTGCAGGATTCCATTTTTTTGCGGAGTGAGCGAGATTCGAACTCGCGATACGCTTTTGGCGTATACACGCTTTCCAGGCGTGCCTCTTCAGCCACTCGAGCATCACTCCGTTGATTTTTCTCTGCAAAGTTAATGCTTTTCGCGCAATTACCAATATGTTTGCCGTTTTTTTTATTAATTTTGTGAATATTTTTGTTCGCATGTCTTTCCCGGAGGCCGTACGGATCTCTTTCCCGCACACGGCTACCCCTCGCGAAGACCCTGAATGACAACATTATGAATAAAACCATTCTTTGCGCACTCGTGTCTGTGCTGGCACTTGCCTCCTGCGGCGGCAAGAAACAAGAGAGCAGCGGCTATCCTGACAACTTCAAGTCGATCGGCGACGCGGCCCGTGTGGATTACATGATCCGGAAAGCAAGCCCCGACTCTGTGGCCCGGTTCATCATTTACGGTGCGTTAGGACGCAATCCCGAAGCCCCTGTCGATACTCTCGCCATAGCCACAAACCATGCCTACGAGGTGCTGACAGGCGATGCGGCCGAGTCTTTCGCCATAGAATATGACTCGGTGGTGGAAAGCCTTCCTCTCGGCGACAAGATGAAGATCTACAGCCTTGCAGGCTCGGAAGATCCCCAGGGGCTCGGCTATAAGCTCGGACTCGAATACATGGCCTCAATACGCGACGGCAACAAGTCGGCAGCCGATGTGGAGGCCGAGCTCAAGGAGTTCCGCAAGGCGTGCGGCAACGACACTGCCATGTACCGGCGTTTCATCGTCGGCTTCCACACGGTGCTCAAGGTAGACCACGGCACCGATGTGCCGGAGGATATTTACCGCAAATTCGTGAATTACGAATAAGCCCACTACTTGACACAATCATGCAAAAATTCTCAGACTATAGCGCGCACATCGAAAAGACCCTGCGCGATCTCGACTTTCCCGGCGGCGCACTCGCCGGGCTTTATGAGCCGATAAGCTACGCCATGTCGGCCGGCGGCAAACGGCTCCGCCCCTCTCTGACCCTTATGGCCGCCGACGCATTCGGCGGAGCGGCGGAAAAAGCGGAAAGCGCGGCTGCGGGACTTGAAATGTTCCATAACTTCACACTTCTTCACGACGATGTGATGGACAACAGCGACATGCGCCGGGGGCGCCCGTCGGTTCACGCCAGATGGGATGTCAACACCGCCATTCTCTCGGGCGACACCATGCTGACCCTCGCGACCATGCAAGTGGCACGCGTAGACGGCAGCATTCTGCGCGAGGTGCTCGACTCGTTTAACGACATGGCGGTCAAAGTCTACGAAGGGCAGAGGCTCGACATGGATTTCGAGACCTCCGACAATGTCAGCCTCGACGATTACCTCCATATGATCAGCCTCAAGACCGGAATCCTGCTCGGCACATCCGCACGCATCGGCGCACTGATAGGAGGCGCGTCGAAAGAAGATGCCGACCGCATGACGGAATATGGAGTGATGCTCGGCAACGCCTTCCAGATACAGGATGACTGGCTCGACGTGTTCGGCGACTCGACCACCTTCGGCAAACCGATCGGCGGCGACATCAACAACAATAAGAAATCATTTCTTCTGCTGTCGGCACTTGCCTCCTCCACCCCCGAGGCCGAGGCACTCCGCGAGGCGATGAAACTTCCCGCCGGACCGACAAAGATAAAGACAGTCACCCGCATATACGAGAAACTTGACATGACCGCCCGCTGCCGCGATGCGATCTCTGCCTACAGTTCGAAAGCCATAGCGGCACTGAAAGCCACCTCGCTCTCCGACGGAAACCGGGCACCCTTCCGTCTTCTGGTGGAAAAACTGACGGGAAGAAAAAAATAAGACGCATAGTCACCGGTCTACGCGCACATATCCGGTGCGCGCAGACTAAAAAGCTTGAAAATTGACAGATACACACACCCATCTCTACATGACCGACGCCTACCCCGACGGCTGCGACGCAGCCGTGGAGCGCGCAGTTGCGGCAGGGGTCGGGAAGCTTGTTTTCCCGGGAGTCAGCATGGAGTCTCTTGAACAGATGCGGGAGCTTCACCGTAAATTTCCCGAAAACACGGTCATCGCGCTCGGCCTTCATCCCACAGAACTTGACGACGACTGGAGTCAGACACTCGACAGCATGGAAGATCTGCTTCCCGGCGAGTTCCAGGCAATCGGCGAGACCGGAATAGACCTCTATCACGACACCTCGCGACGCGAGGAGCAGCGTCAGGCATTCGCCCGCCAGCTTGAATGGGCGCGCCGGCACGGGCTTCCAGTCATAATCCACTGTCGCGAAGGACTTGACGACACACTCGACATAATAAGCGAAGCGGGCGACGGACTTCCGCCCCTGATATTCCACAGCTTCACCGGCACATCCGATGACGTGAGGCGCATACGCGGCATCTGCGACCCGTGGTTCGGCATAAACGGTGTCGTAACGTTCAAGAACGCCCCGGCACTGCGCGAGGCACTTCCGGAAATCGGACTCGGCCGCATACTGCTCGAGACCGATTCGCCGTGGCTCTCCCCCGCCCCGCGTCGCGGGGAACGCAACGAAAGCGCACGCATTCCTCTGATACGCGACTGCGTGGCCACGACTCTGGGCCTGCCCCCTGAAGAGGTCGAAGCAGCCACAGACCATTCGGCAGCACGCCTATTCGGATTCGGAACAGCAGACACCCCATAAACCACACGACATGATCTCACAGCCCGTAGCCATTTTCCTTCTTGTTCTGGTCATCATCCTGCTTGGACCGGTGTTGTTCCGGCGGCTGAAAGTTCCCCCGATCGTGGGAATGATAATCGCCGGCATGGCTGTCGGGCCCTACGGGTTCGGGCTTCTTGACCGCGACGCCAGTTTCAGGATATTCGGAGAGGTGGGGATTCTCTACATCATGTTCCAGGCGGCGGTCGACATCGACATGTTTCACCTGCGGCAACAGATGAGGCGCGGACTTCTGTTCGGACTTCTGTCGTTCATCCTGCCGATGACGGCAGGCGTATTCGGTGTGCGATATGCATTCGGCACGGGCTGGGACACCGCAATCCTGATCGCCTCGATGTATGCCTCGCACACACTTGTGTCATATCCGGTGGTTAGCCGGTTCGGACTTCAGAACACGCGAGGCGCCGTCATAGCCGTCTGCGGCACTATAGTCTCGGTGATGCTCGCGCTGCTCTGTCTGGCCGGCGTCGTGCAGACGCATGTGGCCGGCTCGTTCGAGATCACCAGTCTGCTGCGTCTGCTGCTTCTGACAGCGGTCTACTGCGCCGCCATCGGTTATGCCTTCCCGTTCGTCACACGGCGATTCTTCAAGAGCAACTCCGACCCGGTGGCGCAATACATCTTCATTCTCGCACTTGTCTTCGTGGCCTCGCTTCTGGCAAGCGTAATCGGGCTGGAAGCGATACTTGGCGCTTTCTACGCCGGTCTTATCCTCAACCGGATGATACCGGGGAGGTCACCGCTGATGAAAAACATACGGTTTGTCGGCGACTCGATCTTCATACCCTACTTCCTTATCGGGGTGGGCATGCTCATCAACGTGGGCGTGATCACCAAGGGTTGGGGCGTGATCTGGGTGGCGACCAACATGTCGGCAGTCGCATTAGGCACAAAATGGATCGCCTCGTACGCCGCAAGACGCATGTTCGGACTTAACGGCACCGAGAGCACCCTGATGTTCGGACTGACAAGCGGCAAAGCCGCCGCCACCATCGCCGCGGTTATGATCGGCTACAGCTACGGCATGCTGACCGAAGACATGATGAACGGTGCCGTGGTCATGATCCTCATATGCTGCATCGTGGCCTCGGTAGTCACCGAGCGCGCGGCCAAACGCATAAGGATGCGGCTCACAGAACAGGATCTAGAGCATGAGGATGTCGGCGAGACTGAATTCGCCCGCCAGATCGTGTCGGTCTCCAACCCGGTTACCGCCGAAGGTCTGGTGAGAATGGCCGTCTTCATGCGCAACCGGCTCAACTGCAACCCTATGACAGTACTATATGTACGAACAGGCAGCGAGAACCGGTCGCGGGCGATGGGCCGCACTGCCCTGCGCATGGCTGCCGACGCCGCCGAGCAGATGGATGTGGCGACACGCACTGTGGAGCGCTTCGACATCAATGTCACGACTGCCCTCGGAAATGTGGCGGTCGAGCAGGAAGCCACCGAGATAGTGATCGGTCTTCACCGCAGGTCCAACATAGTCGACACGTTCTACGGATCACTTGTCGAACAGCTTCTCGACACGACAAACCGCATGATCATCATGTCGCGATGCTTCATACCGGTCGATACGGTGACGCGCGTCATGGCTGTCGTGCCCCGCAACGCCGAATATGAGACCGGATTCCATCTCTGGGTGTCGCGAATCGCCACACTCGCCTGCAACATTGAGGCGCGTCTGACGTTTATAACGTATAAGGATACCGAAGAATTCATCCGCACAGCACTGGCCGAAGACAAGACCGAGGTCGACGTGCGCTTCGAGTTGCTCGATTCCTATGATGACTTCATACTGTTGTCGGGCGACATCGGAGAAGACGATCTGCTTGTGGTGGTCGGCGCACGCAAAGGCTCGATCTCCTACAGCAGCGATCTTGAGGCCCTGCCCGGATTCCTGAGCCGATATTTCAGCCGCCACAACCTGATGGTCGTATATCCGCGACAGTACTGACTTGCATGATGGAGCACTGAAAAGACTATAGACTGCTATTATGTGTCGGCAGACACCAATGATTTACTTTAACTAAAGACACACGTTATGAAAAAGTACTTAGCTGAATTCTTCGGCACCATGTTTCTGGTGCTCCTCGCGTGCGGCAGTGCCGTGCTCGCAGGGCCGTCGATCGGCGGACTCGGAATCGGACTCTGTTTCGGACTCGTTCTTGTATGCCTCTGCTACTGCATCGGCAACATTTCAGGATGCCATGTAAATCCTGCGGTATCGTTCGCCATGCTTCTGAGCAACCGCATGTCGTTCAAGGACTTCATCGGCTACGTCATCTTCCAGCTCGCCGGTGCCGCTGTCGGTGCGGGTTTCCTCTACTGGTTCTGGCAGATCGCGGGAGCAGACTTCCAGTTCGGCGGCATCACCGTCCGGAGCGGCAACTTCCTTGCCACCAACGTCTGCCAGCCAGGTGTCAGCCAGGGCATGGCTCTTCTCTGCGAGATTCTGCTCACGATGTTCTTCGTGCTGATCGTTCTCGGATCGACAGATGAGAAGAAAGGTTTCGGCAAATTCGCCGGACTGGCCATCGGTCTCGGACTCGGTCTTGTCAACATTGTCGGAATCCCCGTCGACAACTGCTCGGTCAACCCCGCACGCAGCTTCGGCCCCGCCATCTACAGTCCCGGAGCCTGGGTTGATTTCTGGGTAATGGCAGTCGGTCCTCTCGTCGGAGCCCTTCTGTCGGTAATCATCTGGAAGATGGTGAAATGCGGCAAAGACTGCGAGGCATGACAAACACAGTCATGACAAAAAAGAAGGAGATTCCTCTCGGGAATCTCCTTCTTTTTTGTCACTTATACCGTCACGATCAGCCATAATGACAATAATTTACAATTAAATAGGGATATTCAGTTAATGGCTTGATTTATCAAGCTGAAAATGGAGCGTGGTCGCCCTATGGCGGTGCTGT
>VSPN01000075.1 GCA_009775355.1 Muribaculaceae bacterium | reverse complement strand
GAACCGCAGACCCTCTGCTTGTAAGGCAGACGCTCTAAACCAGCTGAGCTAATCGCCCGATTGCGAGTGCAAAGTTAGGGCTTTTTTCTTAAACTGCCAAATTTTTTTGCTAATTTTGTGTAAAATTTTTGCGATTTTTTGAACCTGATTTTATAACTCGCAAATAATCAGAGGTCTGGTCGTAAAATAAAATTCAAGCAAAAATGGTAAAAAATATAAAGATAGCCGATTTTGATTATCCGCTTCCCGATGAACGGATCGCACGGCACCCGTTAGCAAAGCGAGATGAATGCAAACTGCTGGTCTATGGCGGCGGGTCAGGAGTGTCGCACGACACGTTTGTCTCATTGCCCGGACTTCTGCCCGAAGGTTCGCTGCTTGTATGCAACGATACGCGGGTGATCAACGCCCGTATCCGATTCGAGAAGTCAACCGGTTCCAAAATCGAGGTCTTCCTTCTCGAACCGACGTCTCCGGAGGATTATGTGCTCGTGTTCCAGTCACGTGGCCGTTGCCGCTGGAGCTGCATGGTCGGCAATCTCAAGCGCTGGAAAGATGCTCCTCTTGTCAAGGAGTTTGAGATATCGGGCCGCAAGGTGAAGCTTTCCGCCATAAGGCATGAGGCCCGCGAGGGGAATGCCCACGAGATCGAGTTTGTGTGGGATGACGATACGGTCACATTTGCCTCTATCGTCGATGCGGCAGGTTATATACCGATACCTCCCTACCTTAAAAGAGAGTCCGAAGCGACAGACTCCGACGACTACCAGACGGTTTATGCGCGGATAAAGGGTAGCGTGGCCGCGCCCACGGCAGGTCTTCATTTCACACCGGAAGTGTTTGACAGACTCCGCGAGAAAAATGTGGAGGTCATGCCCGTGACCCTGCATGTCGGGGCCGGTACGTTCCAGCCCGTCAAGTCAGAGGAGATAGGCGGTCATCCGATGCACACTGAGGTCTTCACCGTGAGCCGCGACCTTGTGGCGTCGCTTGCGGATGCGTTGAGATCAGGCCGCCCCGTGACCGCCGTCGGAACGACATCGGTGCGCACGCTTGAATCTCTGCCTTATCTCGGCAGACACGTCGGCAACGGAGACGCAGAACTCAATGTGACCCAGTGGGAAGCATATGACACAGCCTTTGGAGACTATGAAACAGGATTTGAGACAGTCGAGGCTCTTGAATCGCTGCTCGCATATATGGATGACCGACAGATGAAGTCGGTTACCGCATCGACATCGATCATGATCGCTCCCGGTTTCAGATGGCGGATAGTCGACCGCATGGTCACGAATTTTCATCAGCCACAGAGCACTCTGCTGCTGCTTGTCTCCTCATTTCTCGGCAACGAAGCCGACGGTTCTGCGCGCTGGCGCAAGATATATGACAACGCACTTGCAAACGGCTACCGCTTCCTGAGCTATGGCGATGCATGTCTTTTTAAAAGAGAATCATGAGTGCATCGTTCATGACCGGAGGTGACGGAAGCAAGACCGCCGGCTTCTTTTATGACTCAGAGGCCGTGGGTCAGCCGGTTTGTCTGCCCGGATCCAAGAGCATTGCTGCCAGAGCGCTTGTATTGTCATATGTATTCGGCAACCATACGCGGCTTACAGGACTGCCCGATTGCGATGACACACGGGAGCTTGCCGCAGCGATGGAACTGGTTGCCGCGAGCGGAGGCAGTCAGGTGGAATACAATCTCGGCACCGGAGGCACTTCCCTGCGGTTCTTTCTTGCTCTTGCAGCCTCGCTGCCCGGAAAAGATTCAGTTTTAGACTGCAGCGATGCCTTGCGCCGCCGGCCTCTCAACCCGCTGATCAGTTCGCTGCGTCAGGCCGGCGCCGATATCGAATGTCTTGGAGCGGAAGGTTGCGCACCGATGCGTGTCAGGGGGAAGAGACTAAGCGGGCACGGGGTGACGGTCGATTCCGGAATCAGCAGCCAGTTCGCGTCGGCGTTGCTGATGGTCTCGCCGCTCTGGTCATCGCCGTTTCTTCTGCCTGATGTTCGGGGCGCAGTGTCAAGGCCATATATCGACATGACTCTCCGTATGGCCAGGGCGTTTGGCCGCAAGTCCGAAGAATACTGCATAGAGTCAGACTGGTCGGCGGCAAGCTACTTTTATGAATATGCGTTGCTTAATCCCGGTCGCGAGGTCATAATCGACAATATGCCTCCTCTGAAAGACTCTCTTCAGGGCGACAGCGTTTGCGCCGGCATATTCGGCAGGGTCGGAGTGCGGACGGAAATCGACGGTCAGGGTCGCGGGCACATTAGCTGCGACCATGAAGTCATATCGCGTTTGCGCCAGACCGGTGAAGAGCTTCGGTTTGGACTCGGCGACAGCCCGGATCTTGTGCCTGCGCTTGCAGTCGGGCTGTGCTGTGCCGGAATTTGTTTCAGTATTACAGACGTGGCGCATCTGCGGCATAAAGAGAGCGACCGGCTTTCCGTGCTCGCGGAGGAGCTTGGGAAAGCCGGCTATGAGATAGAGTGCCGCCATGACCGGATGTCATGGAACGGTATAAGAAAAGAGGTCATGTCAGACGCCGAATTTGACTCCCACGGAGATCACCGCATGGCGATGTCTTTTGTGACGGCCGCTCCGGCACTGGGGGAGATCCGTATGCGCGATGCCGATGTAGTCACCAAGTCTTTTCCCGACTTCTACAGTCAGGTCGGCCGAGTAGGCGTCATCCGCCGTATCAGATAAAGTGCCGCATTGCGGGATGATGCTCACGGGATGGCCTGGTAGGCGGCGATGGCGTTCTCGAAGGCGGTCAGGATGTCGGCCATGTCGTAGAGACCGTCGGCGTTGCGGTTCACTCCCTTGAGCGAGAGAGGATAGATGACGGGAGGATTGTCAAGGTCGAGCAGTTCCATGTTTTTCAACTGGTTGACCGACTGATAGACGATGTTGATGTCGCCATATTCCTTGCCGTCGGGTCCGACAAACTTCTCAACCACGATTTCCGATCCGATTGGTGTCTTTTTCTCGATAGCGTCGGGCAGTTCGTATTCATCGATGCCGAGTGCCGTGGCGACAGACGACAGGTTTGAGTCGTGGCCTACGAGGAATGTGAACTTGCGGTCGGGAGAGCGGAGCTCGTCATACATATATTGTATAAGAGGGTAGGCCACGTTTGTGGCAACGATCGGAGCTGTGAACAGAACATCCTGATATGTGTCCTTGACGTGGGCGAGACGTTCCCAGTCCTTGCGGGTGAGTTTGTGCCCGAAAGCAGCCTTGACAGAATCGGGCTGTTCATAATACTGGAGGATGAAAGCGTCGCTTGCCGAATTGAGTTCTTTGAGTGCCGAACCCGGTTTCATGGCCGGTTCCTTGAATTTCTCAAGCACGATTTCCGTATTGTAATTTCCGAAAGCGTCAAGATAGGGATCTTTCTCCTTCGCCATGGGTGAATCATTCACGTCGAGCACATCGATCATAAGTTCATAGTCCGGGCGAATCTTCTCGTTTATGCCGACAATACCTTTCTTGCCGCCCATGTCGCTGATCTGTTTCATTGCGGTCTCCACGAATTCGGGACTTACCTTGGTGAGTTGCGGGTTGAAAAGCGGATCCATTTTCGAGGGAGTGTAGCGGTGGTTGACCGTCACGCCGCCGACCGGCATGAAGCCGGAAGAGAAATACTGTGCGGTGGCGATGCAGCGCTGCATTGAATTCGCGATTACGTTGAGATCATCGGCGGTAGGGCTGTAGTTCTCGGGAAAAAGACCGGCATCGACTGCCCATTTGCGGAAATACTGGCCCATCTGTGTCTCCAGAACTCCGCCCCGGAGAGTCAGCTCGCTCTTGCCCGCAGTCCATTTGTTCCACTCATGCGGGGTCATCCGCCCGAGTGCCGACTTGCTGTCGGAAAGGGGGGCGCGGATATTGTGTCTGCTAAGCACTACGGCTTCCTTGAGTTTGTAACGGTCTTTGAATTCCTGGCTTCGCTGCTGCTGGGCCATAGACTGCATGGATGCTCCTGACAGAATGACGAGCAGAGCCAGAGAGGTAAACAGGTTTTTCATAATATATAGAGGTGTTAAGTGTTTGCGGTCAACAAAGCTGTAAGTGGTTCTTTACACTGTTAACAAGTTTTATGTAAATAGGTTTAAAAAAAAGACTCAAACGTGTTATTAAACATATTTTAAAACCTCCCGCCTGATAGACGTGTTAAAAAATCACAAAACAAAAACTAAGTGATTCTCAACCTGAATGCAAACACAAAACACACTATACTATGAAGACTAAACTTATACTCTCCGCAGCATTCATCATGGCTTCGGCCGTGATCCCCTCGGTAAATGCACAGGATGAAAAGCCTAAATTCAAGTTCACTCCCGCCGGACGCATTCTTCTCGACGGCGCGGTCTTCACTCCTCATCACGACGGATTCGCCGACGGTGTCGCCATTCCCGATATCAGGCTCGGAGGCAAGGCTGAGTACGGCAACTGGCTCGCGAAAATCGATGTCGGTTATTCGTTCGGGAAAATAGGCTTGAAAGATGTGTATCTGCAATACAAATTCAATGACAACAATCTGCTCCGGGGCGGATACTTCGTGCATCAGTTCGGCCTTCAGTCGGCTACATCAAGTTCTATGAAACCGAGCTTCGAGGCTCCGATCACCGATACCTACATGAATGCTACAGGCCGTAACCTCGGAGTTATGTACATGTACGACAAAAACGACTTTCTCGCCACCGCCAGCGTGATAGTAGGCACCAAGCTCACCGAGCATGCCAACGACGCGGGCAAAGTCAGTGTCGGGGGAATCTCGCGTCTCTTGTGGCGTCCGCTGCATTCAGAAGGGAAAGTGGCGCAGGTCGGAGTGTCTGGATGGTATCAGTCCGCATTCCACAACGCCGTGGAGAATGAAGACGGGACGCCGGGTGTTTCAAAAGGTTTTTTCGATTACTCTGCAAATTACCCCACGCGAGTTGACCAGATAACGCTCCTCTCGACCGATATCGACAATTCACGCGGAGTCTTCAAACTATCGCCCGAAATGTTGCTCTCGGCAGGGAGGTTCGCACTCGAAGGTCAATACTATTATATGAACGTGAACCGAAAGTCCGGACATGCGTTCGTTTCTAACGGAGCCTACGGACTTCTTCGCGGACTCATCTGCGGTGACAGTGCTTATGGATACTCGTCGGCCGACGGAGGACTCGCCACACCCAAGCCCAAGACTCTCGAATGCGTGCTTGGCTACAACTACACTAATGCCAACAGCCGCCGGGCTGGAATATACGGAGGCATAAGCAATGACTTTTCGGTGACGTTCAACTACTATATCAATAAATATATGCTTGCACGCCTCCGTTGGTCTTACACCAACGTGCGCGGATCATCGGTAGTGCCCGACAATCATGTCAACATAATCGAGGCACGTGTGCAGTTCAAGTTCTGAAGCCAAAATAACACATTCGTCTTCGACGTTTAGTAACGGAAGGGGCAACGCAGCCCTTTCCGTTATGCTTATATATATGAAAGGAGCGATGTGGATACTGGTCTTCGTGATCATAACAGGGATTATACTATATATAGGAGAGCTGCGCTGGCGGAGTAAGAACCGGAGCGTCGGTGATGCTGACTCCGGAGATGGTGCTGACTCCGGAGATGATGCTGTCAGAGATGCACCTGAAGTGCCCGAAAAAGCCTCGGAGACCGGAGGCTCTCTATCGTCAGAAGTGACTGAAGAAGGCGGAGGATCTGCTGAAGAATGCTGCGGGCTTCACCTTGTGTGTGAAAAAGATTCCCTATCCCCCATGAGCGACGAGGTAATTTATTACGACGACGAGGAACTTGACCGTTTCGCCGGCAGGGCACAGGACTCGTATACACCAGAGGAGGAAGATGAATTCCGCGAGGTTTTAATGACTTTGCGTCCCGAAGACGTGGCCGGATGGGCAAGAAGCATCACGCAGAGGCGTCTCGAGTTGCCCGCCGATGTGCGCGATGAGCTTCTGATGCTCGTTAATGAGCAGCGCGGCCTCTGAATGGTAATCTGGAATTCAAGTTCAGGAATCTGTGATTAACTGTTGTTAACATTTATATATATATTTTAATCTCATTCATTCACAATAAGATAAACCGATAAAAGCGGATTTTTGGAGAAAAAAATCGAACAAAATTTGCACAGCGTGGTTTTTTGCCCTAATTTTGCAAACGCAAATCGGAAATGACAACGCCGAAAACAAAGCCCGAAAGGGTGGTTGAGGCGGCTCCGAAAAGCGAAGAGAACATTGACATAATGCTACCAAGACAAAGCAGCGAAAGTTGTTTTAAGAGTACAGGGACA
>VSPN01000074.1 GCA_009775355.1 Muribaculaceae bacterium | reverse complement strand
GAGAAGAAATGCGAGAAGAAATGCGAGAAGGCCGCAGTCTCCACTTGCAAGGAATCATGCAGTAACAATAGCGGTAAAAAGTAAAAATATATTAAAATCAGCCCATGTCGTGTTAAAAACATGAGGCGGATTAAACTTTTTCAGTTCTACAGCGTCTACATTACAGGTGATTGTCGCAGACATTGCCGAAATAATAAAACAATGCTAAATGCGACAAAACGGAGCCGGGGCCGAGGCCTTGACTCCGTTTTTCTTTTCTGACGGAACGAATTGCTATTTCTTTATGTCGTATCCCTGGTCGCGAAGATAATCCTTGATGCGGTATTCCATGGCGTGACGGTAGTAGTCGAGAATGTGCGCAACCCAGTCGTTGTCGGTGGTCCCGCCTGAACGTGTACGGTTATATTCGCTGACAGTCTCGTCATACTTCTCGAGCTCTTCGGTCATGCGGTCGTTGTCATCGCGGTAGCGGTTGTGATGGAACACAAGCGAAAGCGGCTGTTTGGGCTTCAGGTCTGGATGCTCGCGCGGCACGCCGAGGGCGAGGCCGCACACCACGAACACTCCCTTAGGCAGTCCGAGAAGTTCTGCGACTTTGCGCGGATCGACAGTGCGGAGATATCCGATGCAATTGGAGCCGAGTCCTGCAGCCTGAGCCGCAACGACAGCACTCATCATCGCGAGCGATGCATCGATTATTCCTATGGTGACACCATCCATGGTGTCGGTGAATGGAGGTACATCAAGGCCTTTTTTTGCAGCGAGAAGCGAGATCTTGTTGTAGTCCGACAGGAAGATCAGCAGACGGTTGCAGGTCTTCAGTTGTTTCTGTCCGGTCAGTTCGTATAGCTGCTCTTTGAGTTGCTGGTCATCGATGTCGATTACGGAGAACTGCTGTCCGTTGTAAGATGTCGGGGTGTTTCCCACGGCCTTGTATATGAATTCCATGGTTTCTGCCGGTATGGCCTCGCGCTCATACCTCCTGACGCTTGTGCGCGTCAGCAATGCTTCTTTTACGTCGGTCATATTCTGAGTTTTAATATGTGTCAGTTATAAAAATGAAAGCCGATGACTGTAGGGCAGTCATCGGCTTTATAAGATCCACACCAAAGGATTGTGACGAAACTCCGAACGACAGGATTTGAGGGCTTGAATGTCTTTGTAATCCGCCTGCGACCCGAAGGTCAGCGCCTTGCGGCGCGGGGCCCGCCATCGACAGACAAACGTGTCTCGGTATTTCTTTTAAATTTGATGAGTTTCCCAATTTACTTTGATGTGGGATTTTTCATTCAGCTCCGGATCTCACCGCGTTGTCGTGCCTGATCCGTCCAGACTCTCTCGTCTGTCTTTACAACGCAAAGATAACCCAAACGGTTCTAATTTCCAAATTCCACACGTAGTTTTATATGTTTTTTCATTCTCTTCAGTTTCTGTTCCGCATGGAATGCGGAAAAAAGAGTATATTTGCATCATGAAATCCAATCTTGTTGCCCCGACATCTGTCTCAAGACTCGACTATGTCGACGCTGCCAAAGGGTTCTCGCTCCTATGCGTCATGCTCGGCCACACGGCGGGAGGCGGTCTTGTGACCTATATTGACAATATGCTCCTGCCCGTATTCTGGATTTCGGCCGGTTTCACGTCAAGGCCGGATTTCAGTCTGTCGGCACGATTCAGATCTCTGGTCATTCCATACTTTATGATGAGCGCGGCGTGTCTGCTTTTCACTTTTCTGTTCAGCCCGGATGTGTCGATGTGGCGTGCAGTCGCCGGTGTTTTCTATTCAAGATTCACTCTGTTTGCAGACGCGGCGAACGGCTGTCGGCTTATGGTCGCCGACAACAGTGTATTGTGGTTTCTGACTTCTTTGTTCACGGCATACTGTCTGTTCAGACTGCTGCTTATGGTCAGGATTGCGTGGCTGCGAGTCATGGCTGGAGCGGCGAGTGTGGCTGTCGGCTTTTTATATTCCTTGCTGCCCGTCTTGCTGCCCTGGAGCGTGGATACGGCGTTCTTTATCGCTCCGCTTATGCTCGCCGGGCATGAGCTGCGCAGATCTGACTTAACAGACAGGCACCGCTGGCCGGCACTTGCTGTCTGTGTGGCTGGATATATGCTATGCAACCTGCTGGCCGGACCGACAAACTATTCTATCCGCGACATGGGAGCGGTTTATCCCGCATCGTTCGGATGTGCGCTTTTCGGCGGAACCGCGGCTCTGGTCATTTTCCGCATGGCGGCCTGTTCACATGTGAACAGGGCTTTCGCGTCTGTCAACGCGAAAGCCCTGTATATATTTGGTCTTCAGCTTATCTTTATCGAATGCGGAGCGCGTCTCGGCGCGCGATTCCATCTGTCGGAATGGCAGACGGTCTTCTTTCAGCTACTTCTTGCAGTAGCGGGCGGATATGTGGCCGGAATGATCTCCACTCGCCTTATCGACGCTTTATCTTCGGTCAGAACTCGCTCGAGAAGTGAAATCTGATCTTGGGGAAGTCGGACTGCGCCATCTGCAGCACATAGTTGGAATCCGCCATAAACACGTCGCGTCCCTCCTTGTCGACAGCCATGAACTGATGTTTGCGCTTTTTGAAAGCGGCGAGGGCCTCCTCGTCGTCGCTCTCGATCCAGCAAGCCTTGTAGAGGCTTATAGGTTCCCAGCGGCACTGCGCGCCATATTCGTGCAACAGACGGTATTGTATGACCTCGAACTGAAGCTGGCCGACTGTGCCGATTATCTTGCGTCCGTTGAACTGGTTGGTGAATATCTGTGCCACACCTTCGTCCATCAGCTGGCTGATGCCTTTCTCAAGCTGCTTTGACTTCATTGGGTCGGCGTTTTCTATGTATTTGAACATCTCGGGCGAGAAAGAGGGGAGACCTTTGAAATGAAGCTGCTCGCCTCCGGTAAGAGTGTCGCCGATCTTGAAGTTGCCGGTGTCGGGTATGCCGACTATGTCACCGGGGTAAGCTTCATCGACGATGTTCTTTTTCTGGGCCATGAATGCCGTCGGAGCGGCAAATCTCATCATCTTGTCGTGGCGCACGTGCTTGTAGTAGACGTTGCGCTCGAACTTGCCCGAGCATACCTTGACGAACGCGATGCAGCTGCGGTGGTTGGGATCCATGTTGGCGTGGATCTTGAATACGAAGCCGGTGAACTGCTCCTGCTCCGGCCGCACCTCGCGTTCCACGGCCATGACTGGTCGCGGAGATGGCGCGATCTCGACAAAGCAGTCGAGAAGTTCCTTGACCCCGAATGTGTTGAGCGCCGAGCCGAAGAATACGGGAGCCATCTCTCCGCGAAGATACGCCTCTTTGTCGAAATCGGGATACACGCCTTCGATAAGTTCAAGATCCTCGCGCAGCTTCGCGGCATTCTCCTCTCCGACAAGACGATCCACTTCGGGCGAGTTGACATCGCCGATCTCCACACGCTCGCTCACTGTCTGCTTCGACGGAGTGAACAGGTCAAGGCCGTGTTCGTAGATGTTATAGACACCTTTGAAACGCTCGCCCATGTTGATGGGCCATGTGAGAGGCCTGACTCCGATCTGCAGCTCCTTCTCGAGTTCGTCGAGTATGTCGAAAGGATCACGGCCTTCGCGGTCAAGCTTGTTGACGAATATTATGACGGGGGTCCGCCTCATGCGGCAGACTTCCATAAGTCGGCGAGTCTGGGTCTCCACACCTTTGGCCGCGTCGACGACGATGATTACTGAATCCACAGCGGTCAGGGTGCGGAATGTGTCCTCGGCGAAGTCCTGGTGGCCGGGGGTGTCGAGAATGTTGATCTTATAGTCGCCGTAGTTGAAGCCCATCACGGAGGTTGCCACCGAGATGCCACGCTGTTTCTCGATCTCCATCCAGTCGGATGTGGCGGTTTTTTTGATCTTGTTGCTTTTCACAGCTCCTGCCACATGGATCGCGCCTCCGAAAAGGAGGAGTTTCTCGGTGAGGGTTGTCTTTCCTGCGTCAGGGTGCGAGATGATGGCGAATGTGCGCCTGCGTTCGATTTCTTTGGTCAGTTCTTCCAAGTCAGTCTTAGTTTTTATGGAGTCGCGGCCTGGCCGTCTCCGGGTGTGCGAAGGTGACGGGGGATCAGTCACCCGTCTTTATGGCGTCGAGGCATTTGCGGAGAGAGTCTCTCCAGTACGGAATGTCGAGACCGTAGGTGTTCTTGATTTTTGTCTTGCTGAGCACGGAGTAGAGAGGCCTTCTGGCCGGTGTCGGATATGCCGAGGTCGGGATAGGGTTTACCTTGACATTTCTGCCGGCGATCTCGAATATGGCTTTTGTGAAGTCATACCAGGATGCCACACCCTCGTCGGTGTAGTGGTATATGCCGGGAATCCAATTCCCGCTGCTGATGATGGAGTGTATGGCTTCAGCAAGGTCGCCGGCGTAAGTCGGAGATCCGATCTGGTCGGCCACGACGTTGATTTCCGGACGTGTCCCGGCGAGCTGGAGCATTGTCTTGACGAAGTTTTTGCCGAATTCGGAGTAGAGCCATGCCGTGCGGATGATCATGGCGTTCTGGCAGAACGAGGTGAGCAGAGCCTCTCCCTCGAGCTTCGTGCGTCCGTAGATACCCTGGGGATACGGCTCGTCGTTCTCTTCGTATGGGCGGAAACTCTGGCCGGAGAAAACGTAGTCGGTCGATATGTGTATCACCTTTGTCCCGCTCTTCACTGCGGCCTCTGCCAGGTTTCCGACAGCTCCGGTGTTGAGGGCGGCCGCGAGTATCGCGTCGGTCTCCGCCTTGTCTACTGCGGTGTAGGCAGCGCAGTTGACAATTATGTCAAAGCGGTTTTCCCCGATATATTTTTCAACGGCTTCACGGTCGGTGATGTCGAGGGTATCGTAGTCGGTGTATACTGCCTCTATGTCAGGATCGTTGCCGAACCGGAGCCTGAGGCTTGAACCGAGCTGGCCGTTACTGCCTGTCACAAGTATTTTTTTCATGGGCTTATTCGCTGAATTCAAGTTCGTTGTTGTAGTCTTTTTTGTAATAACCCGCGAGTCTTGCGAGAAATCGCGATATTCTTGTCACCGCACGGGTTGTCTCTTCCGATATCTCCTTGTTCTGGAGTCTGAGCATCAGAAGCCCGTAGAGGGCGTCAAAGCATGTCTCGATCTCATCCTTGCGGCTGTCGCCGGCCTTGGCCCGTAGTTCTACAATGAGAGGGAGTGTGTTGTAGTATTCCGACGCATAGTCCGCGAATTTCGGATCTTTAAGGAGTGCGCGGTGAAGGCGGGAGATGTCGTCGAGTGTATTGACGTTGAGCTGCAGGTGGCCGCTCTTCTCTTTTCCCTCGCGGCGCATCATGTCGATCAGAGACTCATACCATCCGATCATCTCTTTCCGCTGTCGGTCATCGTGACCTTGGTGTCTGTCCACAATTTCTTTCCTGATCCTGTCTATGTCGAGTCCGAAGGCGCGTATGATGTCTTCTATCTGCCACATGTAAAGCAGATATTCCGCGATGTTTTCCCGTTTCTTCGCTGAAGCTGTGATCATGTCGAATCTTTTAATTTGCAAAATTACAAAAAATTGAGTTGCTCCGCAACATGGATATAACATTTCAGCCCCATGGCAGGTTATAGACATGGAGGTAGTAATCATATGGTAAAGATCACTTATGTGTGGCACGACTGTTTTGTTGTCGAGACAGAAAGTGCGGTTTTGGTGTTCGATTATTGGCTTGATGTCGGAGGACGGCCGTCTACGGTGCCGGGTGTGCTCCGGTCTGCAGGTACTGACAAGCCGATTTATGTGCTTGTGAGTCACGGGCACAAGGACCATTATAATCCCTCGGTTTTTTTGTGGGCCTCTGAGTTCCGCGATGTCCGTTATGTGGTGAGCCGTGATGTCATGAAGCGTATTCGCCATGTGGTGAGCGAGACGTCGGTTTATTCCGGACCGAAGGTAGACCCCGGACGTGTCACGGCGTTGCGTCCCGGAGAGTGCTTTTCTGCCGGGGGAGTCGTGATTGCAGCCTTTCGGTCGACCGACATTGGCAATTCCTATGTCGTCGAGGCGGACGGGCGACGCTTTTTTCATGCCGGAGATCTCAATGCATGGATATGGAAAGATGAATCGACCGAAACCGAGATCCGGAAATCGTTGGGAGACTACAGGGCGTGTCTGCGCGACATCCGTTCGTATCTCGAACGGGCGGCAGATGCCGGCAGCGTTGCAGGAATGGCGATCGACTATTGCTTTTTCCCGGTTGATTCCCGCATCGGAACGGACTATTTCACCGGAGCTTCTATATTTGTGAGGGAATTTGAGGTCAGGAAGTTCTTTCCGATGCACTTCGCGCTCGGAGATGAAGAGGAGCGGAACCGTCGCCGTGAAGATGTCCTTCGGTTCGGACTTTATGCATATCCCGGAAGAGGCGAGTATATACCGCTCGCGTTGTCCGGCTCGGTTTACATTGGGATATTCAGTTAATGGCTTGATTTATCAAGCTGAAAATGGAGCGTGGTCGCCCTATGGCGGTGCTGTTTTGAT
>VSPN01000073.1 GCA_009775355.1 Muribaculaceae bacterium | reverse complement strand
GGGGCAGGAATAAAGTTGTCAGCCTTGATTTTTTATTCTGCCGGTGTAAAAATCTCGGGATTTTTATATAGATTTGTAATTGATAATATCTAATCAGCATTAGAGTAAATATGAGCAATTCAGATAATATGTTATCGGTATTAGATGGTTTTACACTGCCCGATGCGGACGATGTGGCCCGCAAGATGGCGGATGACTTCCGCAAGAGACGTGTGGAGCGTGGTCTGACACGGGAGGCTGTGGCTGAGAAATCAGGTGTGGCTCTTGCCAACATAACACGCTTTGAGCAGAAAGGACTCATATCACTGAAGAATCTGATACTTCTTGCCATCTCAATGGATTACCTGAATGAAGTGCGCGACATATTCGCTGCTCCAAAGTATTCTACAATGGAGGAACTCACTCAGATACGTAAGAATACAGGTAAGAAGAAAGCATACAACCGCAAAAACCGCACTGATGAAGAAGATTGACCGTCTTTCCGTGAAATACCACGACCGCAATGTCGGCACAATGTCGCTTACACCGGAGAACCGCCTGTGTGTCTTTGAATATGACCGAGAGTGGCTTGCCTACGGGTTCAGCATCTCTCCGCTGGAGTTGCCGCTAAAACCGGGGATGTTCATAGCCAAGCCGACACCGTTTAACGGTGATTTCGGTATTTTCGAGGACAGCCTTCCGGATGGGTATGGACGTTACCTGCTCCACAAGGCTCTGCTACGAGAAGGAATAAATGATTCCGACCTGTCGGCACTTGACCGACTTAGCATTGTCGGCAGTGGTGGCATGGGTGCGTTGACATATGCGCCCGTCTCGAATATCGTTACAGGCGAAGAGTCCGACGATATCGATATGCTCCAGCAAAAGGCGCTGGAGGTGCTTCGGGAACGGCAGGACGATGATGCCGAACTTCTGCTTTTCAACAGCGGCAACAGCGGCGGCGCAAGACCGAAAGCGGTGTTTTCAGACAGTGACGGTCACTGGCTTGTGAAGTTCCGGCACACCTACGACCCCAAGAATATCGGAGAGCAGGAATATATCTACAACGAGACAGCTCGAAAATGCGGGATAGCGGTTCCGGATTTCAAATTGGTTAACGGCAAATACTTTGCCTCACGCCGTTTCGACCTGACGCAATCAGGAGAAAGACTGCATACCGCCACAGCCGGCGGACTGCTTTGCATATCCCTCGGCAATCCGATTCTCGACTACAGCAATCTGCTTGCATTGACCGGTTTTCTGACACAAAATCCAAAGGATGTCGAGGAGATGTTCCGTCGCATGGTGTTCAACTATCTCACCGACAACAAGGATGACCACTGCAAGAATTTCAGTTTTATAGTGCGCCGAGACTCTTCGGGTAAATGGCGGTGGCATATTGCCCCAGCATACGACCTGACACTATGCACGGAGGGCTACAACGGCGAACACGCCACATCGGTCAACGGCACTGGGCACCCGACAATCTCGGATTTCATAGCAGTCGGCACCAAGATAAAACTGCCAGAAACAGTATGCCGCAGGATAATAGAAGAGGTAGCTGACAACTGCGGCAATTTGACGCATTATAATCTAAAGAAATAATTCACAAACATATAAGCCCATGAATGAGGAATTAAAAAAGAGAAGCCTTTCGGAAATGCTCGAAAGACTCCGGGTAGTAGACCTGAAACAGCTACTGTCTGACCTCTCGCTGAAAATAAGGTCGGGATTAAAGAAAGCCATAATGGTGAAGTCGATTGAGAAATGGCTCATAGAGAATCCGGCCGAATTGATTGACCACATGCTGACATACGAGCTCCGAATGTACAACGACATCGTGAACCATCCCGAAAAGAGAACTCGGATACCCTTCGCCCTCAAGCAATATCCGATAGAAGACATAACGTTTACTTCCGATGGGTACATGGTCCACTATCTCGCGCCGGAGCTGGAGTCGAAGCTTGCGCCCTTGTTTGCCACCGCAATCGAAGAAAGGGAGAAGTCGGGCGAGGAGGCTGTCGAGAACCATATCATCGGGCTGCTCAATCTCCGTGGAACAATGGATTTCCTGAAATTGATTACCATCATCGATTCTATGGAATCAGACCAGGACAAACAGGATGCAATATTCAGACGGTTCAACCGCTTCATAGTCTCCGACGGGGAGGAGCGTATTGTCGCTGTCTCACCCTTCGCCCCATTTGAATTCAATCCCTTCGATGAATATCAGGTCGATCCCGACACCAATCCGAAGGAGTTCTCCGACAAGGAGATTGCCGATGCTTCAACTATGCCCTATCCACGTATCGGAGACCGAGCCTACGATAAGCTGGAAAAGAAACTTCTGAGCTTCGGGCAATCTGAATCAGAAGTCCGCGACTATATCCTTGAACGCTGGCTGCACAAGCAGCGCAATACAATGAATCCGGTTGATGGTCTACATGACTTCAACTTCAATTCGTATAAGCAGGTTGAGGAACTGATGCCGATTCTCACGGAATACGTAAACGACATGCCTTTCTGGAAATTCAAGGGCTGGTCGTCAAATGAAATTGCCGCAAGAATGCCTAAACCGAAGCCCGGACAGATGCCTCATATATCAATAGGCCCGAATATGCGTGCCATGGGCATAGAGTCGTTTGAGCAAATCATGGAAATGGCCCGCAACGGCGAAGAATTTACGACACAGCCGGTCCAAACATCAGCCAAGGTTGGCCGCAACGACCCGTGTCCTTGCGGCAGCGGCAAGAAGTACAAGCATTGCTGTGGCCGGAACCGTTGACAGCTATTCCATGTGAAATACACCAAGCGGATAGCAGCTATTGTTCCGACATTCAGTTATTTTTGTTACCTTTACATCCCGAAAACTCATCAAATTCAAAGCAATACAGAAATGACTAAAGCAGAAATAGCGACTGAAACCGCAAAGACAACCGGCATTGACAAGGCTGCGGTTGTTACCGTTATTGAACAGTTTATGACCGTGGTAAAGGACAGCCTCGCACACGGCGAGAATGTATATCTCCGTGGATTCGGAAGCTTCATCGTCAAGCAGAGAGCGGAGAAAACCGCCCGTAACATCAGCAAGAACACCACTCTCGTTATTCCAGCTCACAATATTCCAGCATTCAAACCCGCTAACTGCTTCAAAGAAGAAGTCGCAAAGTAATGGCATCAAAACGCACTATACACTATAATAGAGGAATGGATGGTGGCGCAGAAACGTCACCATCTTTCTGATGTGCAAGTGCAGATGGCGCGTGAACTCGGCTTCAAACCGGATTCACTCCGCAAGATTGACAACCACAAGCAGGAGCCGTGGAAAACACCGCTGCCACAATACATCGAGAACCTCTATGAAAAGCGATTTAAGCGTGAGAAACCAGAAATCGTAAAATCTCTGAAACAGCAGCTTCAAGACGACGCAGCGAAAAAGGAAGCAAAGAAGAAAGCGAAAGACACCCGGCGAAAAGCCGCGCAGGAGTCTGGTGAACAATCTACTGATACTAAATGCCATTATGGAAGAGGAGTACAATGACTACGGAGAAAATGCCGTTGATGATATGATGGCCGATTACGACTATCACATCAATACTGGCAAACTTCCTGAACTGTTTGATGAATCATCGGTTGACGAGTTTATCGCCAACCTCAACGACTGGGATTGATTAGCAAAGTAAAAAAATGGCAGACTTAACAAAGACACAATACAGGATAGCCAAGGATATTCTCAAAATAGGGATTCTCCGTCGACATGAACAATGGCAGGAGGAACTTTCCGAACTATTGAGACGTCCTTACGATGATGAAATCGGCAATGCTTATGATCGGAGCATGGCGATAACCAGAATGTCGCACGATTGGTTTAAGGAAGCCAACAAGATGGAATCATGGTATAGCAGTAAACCTGTTCAATTGCATTGCCATTCAGATAATCCGCACCGAGTTTGTATGCAGGGCACCCGTTCTTGGAGAAGTGACGGCAGGCATCGGAAACAAACGGGCCGGTATAAACGGCATTGAGCAACTCCTGATCGAGAAGTTTCTCTCCGGCGATATTGATAACTCTAAACCAATCAAGTTTTTCTTTGTCTGTGCCCTCGCAGAAATATACCGTCAGTTCATAGTTCAGAAATTTCTCTTGCTCATCTTTAGTGAGCGTTGAGAAATATAGCGTACCACGGTCGGGGTCTTCGATATTGAATCCATGAGTCCGAAACTCACATATCGAGAGAGTGCGCTGCTGGCCGTCAATCATTTCATAATTGCCGTCTTCGCCAACACTCCAGTACATGATATTTAGCGGAAACCCTTTGAGGATGGTATCAACTACTGCCTGCTGTTGCTTCACATCATAGCGAAACTCCCTCTGATACGGAGGACGAATATCCAGTTTGCCGTCATAACCCTTTACGCCGGTATCCGGGTCATTGGAATAGCCGTTTATAAGGTCGGCTATCTTGATTGATTTAAGTTCTATATTCATAGCTTATTTCTTTCTACGGATTAAAATTCTACTATATGGAACCACGACCTCATCGCCATTCATCATGTATAAATCACCATCTACAGCACCACGTTTTTGGATTTCCTTTCTATATTTTTTGTGTTCAGGCTTATATGGTTTTACTCCTGCGGTTAATCCCAAACCTGCAATTCCCACTCCCAATATTTCAAACTGATCGGGGTTGTATTTATCCATAAATGTAATAGGTACTCCCATTATTCCATCAAAGTCCGCTGGAATATCTTCATTTCGATTTACATTAATGGCATCAAAGTTCTCATATTTGGGATATTCTTCTGGAGTATAGTTTTTGTAAAGTATGATTTCTTCATGTCTCCTTTTATGATCCAAATTGGTGTACCAACAACAATTTCCCATACTTCTCCATTTCTGACCAGTTTCATCAACCCAATACCGGGTCTGCCTTGGCTCATAGTCTTGTGGAACCTTAAACGACATATCTCCATTGTGGAAACCAAGCCATACTTGATTTTCCATTAAAGCAGGGAAAACCTCTTTATATTTTAAGGCATTAGTCGGTCCAATAATCAAGAACTTTTTGCCATACTTTATAAGTTGAGCTATATACTCTCGGAACAGCGAGAATGGCGGGTTAGTTACAACTATATCCGCTTCTTTGAGAAATTCGATGCACTCTGGAGAGCGGAAATCGCCATCTCCCTTGAGTGGCAAGACCTCTATCTCATCTTCATCAGGGATGTTGTTCCCATTCTTATCGCCCTCATATACGAGGTAAACGGCCTGTTCGCTTGTGTCTTCTGAGAAGAGATTGACATCCTGACTCTTATAGCAAGTAGCAATCAGTTTCTTCAAGCCGAGGAACTCAAAGTTATAGGCGAAATATTTGAAAAAGTTGCTGACGCGAGGGTCATCGCAATTGCACAACACCGTCTTACCACGGAAATGTTCGCGGTAATGTCGTAGCTCATTGTTTATGTCTTCAAGCTGAGTATAAAACTCATCTTTCTTGGCTTTCTTGGCTTCCTTAGCCTTGTTGAGATTCTTGTTAGCCTAATCTCTTTCCAAGAGTTACCTATTACAAATGCAAATTTAGTCAAAATTCTGTAAACGAGCACTATTAGGAGCCATATAAATTTATTAGGGTGTTCAGTTTGATGTTCTCATTTTTGAATCAAAAATCATGAGTGAATAGCCATAAGTTCCTGATATACATTAGTGATTCTGTGTAATAGAACAATGTTGAAAACATGGTAAAATTCAACTCAAAAATTAGCGACTTTGTTGAGGACATTTTACTGATATATAAAATATTACGACTATAAAAAGAACATAAAAGTTGGAACATTCTACTGAACACCCTATAAATTTATCTACAAGTAAGAGGAGCACTGACATTGTTTAGCAAACAGCCCCGGTGTTCCTCGTTTTATCATTGATTCTTTGCAAGATAGCAGCCATCCTAATCTCTTGGAAAGAGATTGGGACATCTGCTAAACATTTGAAGAGAATCACAGAGTGATTTTAACATCCAGTTTGGAATACGGAATGACGAAATGGAGGATTCCCTCGGCAAAAGAGCCTTTTTCATATGGTTGGTATGAGAATACGACACCTTGATTGGTCAGAGCTGGTCTGGGATAATAAGGGGTCAAGCCGAAAACCCGGTGCATATGTTAAATTGGGCAGTTAGAAGTGTTAAATTTTTAGGCGTAGAGTTTGACCAATCGGAAGATGAAGAAGTCTCGGTCTCTGATGCCGCGCATTTGTGAGCGAAAGATCTTGACTTTAGAGTTGAAAGCTTCGGCGGAGGCATTGGTCGCACGACGGTGGAAGTAGTTCAGGATAGTTGGAGCGTGGTTCTTGAATGTCTTGATGACAGAGCGGAAATTGTTGTTACCCAATGCCATTACCTTCTCATACCACTTGTTCATCCGCCCCATGGCTTTTGTCGGCGAGATTTTAGCATTGAAAATCTTGCGCAGCTCCATAGCAAGGCTGTATGCAGCCTTCAATATTGGGTAGTATTTGAACAGTATGTTGACGCGATGGCACTGTATTTCAGTCCATTTGTTCTGCGACATCATCAGAGTGTGTTTGCTGCGGGCCAGTATCTGGCGCATGGTCTCTCCGTTGG
>VSPN01000072.1 GCA_009775355.1 Muribaculaceae bacterium | reverse complement strand
GGGGTTCATTGTAAAGTTACAAAATATCTACGACTTTGGCAAACAATTAGTTGGCGATTAGCTGAGTATCCCTAATTTAACAATAAATTTTTTCAGAGAACGCCGCTCATTGACAGCGAGAAAGAATCGTGGAATGGGAACTTTTCGCAGCCGGTGTAGAGAGTATCGAAAGCATCGGTGCCGTCGGTGTGGTGTTCAAGTAGGTCTTCCTCGGACTCGGCAAAGTTTGCTTCATGTGGGGTTGATTATAGTGGAATTCCGCGATTTGGTTCAGAAATACGTAAAAACCGATGCGTTAAGAGATGTACTGATCCAAATCAGTGGTTTTCTGAGCTAGATTTAGAACGAAGCTTTAGCACTTCGATCTTGAATCTATCATTTTTTGTGAGACTTTGCGTATCAGGTGCAAAGATGATTTTGCAGAGTCCAAGTCTTCCGGCGGAAATGTGACAGCGCCTCTTCCCGGCAGGGAAGAGGCGCTGAGAGATTTATGCTGTCAGGAGGGAGCGGATCAGTTCATGCGGATGAACGCCGGTTCCCATGCCTTGACGCTGACTGTGCTGCTGACGTTGCCGCCGTTGATGAGGTCGAGACCTGTGCCGCCGATCGACACGCTGGTGTCGGCCGATGAGAAGATCACGATGACCTTGTTGCCCGTCCGGGCGTCGGTCTTGGTGATCTTGATGCAGGTGGTGCCTATGTCTTCTCTGATGGCGTCGCCGCGCCAGAGCGCTGGATTCTCAGCTCGGGCCTTGAAGACCTTGGCCACGTAGTCGTGAACCATCTGCTCGTTCTGGCTGAAGCCGGAGAGACGGCCTGAGGTGCGGGCCTTGTTGTCGGCGTTGCCGTTGCCGCTCTTGTCGCCGATCTCGTCGCCGTAGTATGTGCAGGCGGGTCCGGAGTATGCGGCTACCGCTGCGTGACGGGTCATGAGTTCTTTCGGCTTGCTGTTGACGTCGACGAAGTCGCCGACACGCGATGTGTCATGGTTGCTGAGGAAGATGGTGGGGTTGACGCCGGCATCACGATATCCTCTTGTGGCGGCGTCGGAGGCGAGGAACCAACCGATCGAACCTACACCGTTGCCGAGGTTGACGAGATTGTCCTTGCCGTCGAAGTCCATCACGCTCTTGAGACCGTCCTGCTGGGTGGTGGTGATGTTGGGGGCGGAAGTCCAGTCCTCGCCGACCATGAAGGCAAGTGTGCCCCACTGCTCGCCGCGGGCTTTTCTCTCGGCAGCCACTTTCTCTACTTCCTGACGCAGTTCATACCAGTAGTTGTGTCCTCCCTGATATGCCTGATAGCACTGGTCGAGACGCCATCCGTCGACGCCGCGTTCCATCCAGTAGCGCACCACTTCCTTGAAGTATTCGAGCGATGCGGGATATGCCACGTTTCCGGCGTCGGATCCGCGCACATTCTGCGACGTCGTCGCGTCGAGGCGGTTGCCTGAGGGTGACGCGCCGGTCACTCCGCCGTGATGGCCGAACACTCCGTCAAGTATGATGTACATTCCCTTATCGTGAGCCTTGCGCACCAGTTCGTCAAATTCCTCTTCAGTGCCGAATTTCGGGTCGATCTTGAAATAGTTCGTGCAGAAATATCCGGTGGCCTGAAGTTTCTCTCCGCCTGTGCCGTTGGTAGAGTCGAAGATCGGGGTCATCCAGATGGCGTTCATGCCGAGATCCTTGATATAGTCGAGCGAGTTGATGATGCCGCGCAGGTTGCCGTTCTTGCGGTGTCCCTCGGGACCCCACATGTCGGAGTAGCCCGAGGCACCCCCTTCCCCGTGCTGGAACGATCCTACCATCACCTGGTAGATCGACAGCTCGCGCCAGTCGCCGGTCAGTGTGTAGACGGGTTCCGTATCATCGCGTGTGAACGTGCATGAGTATTCGGTGGTTCCGGCCTCGTTGGTGGCGGTCACGCTCAGATCCGCACTCGCGCCGTCGGCCAGCCAGTCACCAGCGGTGAGGGTGGTGACGCCTTCCGACAGGGGGAGAGTCTTGTTGTTGAACGTTCCTGTCACGGAAGTCGCGCCGTTGACAGTGACAGTTATGATTCCTGTGCCCTTGACGATGCCTCCGGCCGGAGATACCGAGACCGAGGGCTTGACTGGACCATACTCTATGAGACTGTGGGAGCCGTCTGACTTGTAAGTGTGTCCGTTGACGAATTCAAGGTCAGTGTCGCCGGCTTTGACTCCTCCGTTGTCGCTGAAAATGATCTGCGTCGGAATCTTGCCATCAGGGGCCTCCCAGTAGAGCACGCCGTTTTTTTCTGTCATGCTGTCGCCCGGCCACTCGCCGTTAGTATTGCAGTTGATGCTGCCGTTCCATGCCCATACCTTGACATCCCAGTTCTTGTCGTTGACGAAATATACGTAGTGCTTGTCATCGTCATCGTCATCATCCCCGCCGTCCTGCACGAGGGTGTAAGTGAACGTTTTCACTGTCGATCCGGCCTCGTTGGCCGCATATGCCTTGAGCACCGTAGTCTCTGTGAAGACGAGTGGCGACGAATAGCGTACGGATGTTGCCGAAGGCTCGGTGCCGTCGGTCGTGTAGTATATGTCGGCTGCGGGAGTCGACGAGAGTGTCACGGTGATGTTGTCGGTAAATGTGGTGCCGTCGGCTGGAGAAGCGTTGATCGCGGGTTTCTGCGGTGTGGGAGGAACAGGAGGAACCGGGCCGGTCGATGTGCCGTACTCCTCTATGAGAAGCACAGGCCCGGATGCGGTCATAGTGACTTTACCGCCCGAGACGGTGGCGGTGTTCGACATGTCATAGCCGTCCATCACGCGTGTGCCGTCGGCGAAATGGTCACCTGTCGTGACGGTATATGTCTGTCCGGCAGTGGTGTTGAGGCGGATCACGACGGCATTGACGAAGCCGTTTTCCGAGAATTTTCGTCCGTAAGTGTTGTTGCCCAGAGCAGTCTGTGTGCCTGCGCCTACAGCCGGGTTGCGGCGGCGGAACTGGCCGATCTTCTGCCAGTGGAGATTGACCTCGTTGTCTTCGGCGTCCCAGTTGAAGTCGCCGCGTGTGGCCATGCCGGCGTCACCTTTGCCGTCGATCACCGGACGCGATGTCTCGTCGCCGTAATAGATCTGCGCTCCGCCAGGGCAGAGAAGAAGCATCGTGGCCACGTTTTTCTGGTCGCCGGGACGGTGCAGTCCGGTGTCGTGACTCGATACATAGTTGAGCACCTGTCGCCCGTTAGCTCCGTTGCAGAAGTTTGAGTAATATGTCCAGTCATCTACTGTTGGGGTGCGTCCCGAGCTGCCTTCAGTGCTGTTGAATGCGAAGTTGATCATCGAGTCGAAGCCTCCCTGGGTGAAATAGCCCGTGTCGCCGTGCTGCCAGCCGAAGCATTCGCCGGTCATCCAGAAATCGTCGGTCCAGTCTTTGGCATATTCGTCGGCACGGTCGCTGGCTCGCCATCTGGCAAGTGCCTCCCTGCATGTGTTCTTGAGCTGGTTCCATCTTGAAAGCTCCACATGCTTTGCCGTGTCGCATCGGAAACCGTCGATGCCGAAATACTCCACCCATGCCGCGAGCCAGTTGATGATATAATCGGCCGGTGCGCCTTTGCCGTCGGCTCTCCATGCCTCGGCGTTGGGCAGACGATAATTGTCGTAATCGCCGCCGGTCTCGGTGTCCCACTTCTTGCGAAGGAAAGGTGGAATGGTGACACTCTGAGTGCGTTCTGTCACGACATCGGGCAGACCCGCGAGCGAAAGAGTCTTGTCATCGCCGCCGGGCACTACATAACCGGCCTGTGCGCCCCACGGGCGGTCACCGAAGGCGCGTACCCACGACCCCCACCAGTTGCCCCATTTTCCCTGAGTGTCGGCGTTGAATGACACGGGCCCGTCACCCCACATGGTGAATTTGCCGTCAGACGGAAGCCATCCGGCCACGGGTGTGCCGTTGAAATTGCCGAAGTCGTAGTCCACACAGTCATCGAGCGTGCAGTAACCGGTGTGGTTAAGCACTATGTCCATGACAACGCGGATGCCGCGGCGGTGGGCTTCGGTCACAAACTGGCGCATCTCCTCGATGGTGCCCATGTTGCGGTCCATATATGTCCAGTCGAGAGTGTAGTAACCGTGAAAGGCATAATGGGCGAACGCGTCGTTCTTGCCGCCGGTCCATCCGTGCATCTGCTCGTAGGGTGCGGTGATCCAGATGGCGTTGACGCCGAGTTTGTCGAGGTAGTCGAGTTTCTCGGTGAGGCCCTTTATGTCGCCGCCGTGGAATGTGCCTACGTCGCTGCCTCCGGCTGTGCGGTGGCGGTGATAGCTTTCGTCATTCGATGTGTCGCCGTTGTTGAAACGGTCGGTAAGCACGAAATATATGTTGGCGTTCTTCCATGTGAAGTATTCCTGGCGGACGCTTTCGGGGGTTCTGAGCTTTATGGTGTATGTCTCGGTCTCCGAACCGTTCCTGACTGTGTAGGTGATGACGTTCTCGCCCCCCTGGAGGCTGCCGAGAGTGTGGTTGGTGTAGGTCTTGCCGTTGATGTCGATGTCGACCACGGCGTTTCTCGACGATGGAGCTGCAGAGAAAGTGGCGAGTGTGGCCGCGTTCTCGTCAAGCTCGATCTCGTATGTCTTGGTCGCGGGATTGAAGTCTGGCAGGACATTGGTACCTCCGACCTTGATCTCAAGCCGGTCGAGAGTGGCGTCGCCGGTGTTGCCTGCCGTCAGGGTGAAGACTCCGGCTCCCGCCAGGAGGGCGGCTCCCCACAGACTGCGTTTCACGATGGTGTCTATAGCTTTGAATTTCATTTGTGGCAGTTACAGTTTGATGAGTTTGAAAGTTGATCTGGAGCCATCGGCGGTAACGGCGCGGAGCACGTAGATGCCTGCCGCGGCACCGGCGGTGGTTATGGTGGTTTCGTTTTCTCCGAGGCATGATGATGTAGCGGCCAGAGCTCCGTCGAGCGAATAAAGCCCGACCGACGAGAGGGGAGAGGTGGCTCTGACGGTTATGTGGTCTGTAAACGGATTCGGACCTGCCTGAACAGACACGTTGTCAGATGTCATGATCTCCTCGACTCCGGTGATCACGCCGTAGAAAGCATCAGGAATCGAAGTCGTCTGGCTTGAGATGCCGCGGAGTGCCGGCCATCCCTTTCCCGCGTCTTCTTTCCATTCCCAGGTGTTCTCGAAATCCCAGCCTGTCAGCGCGGCAAACGACTGGAACGCTCCGAGAGCCGATGCATTCTGAGCTGACGCGTGGTCGCCGTTGTCGGTCCAGTCGGCAGAGCCTTTGTCGATCGCATCCCAGCTGAGGTTGCCCTCCGAAGTGTTGAGAGAGTTGGCGTTACCACCGAATCTCGCGGTGTATTCGTGTGTGCCTGTTACTTTTGCGTTGATTGCCACTGAATTGCGGATTGTGCCGTAGTTGGCTCCGACAATGCCGCCCACGTAGTCGCTGCCCGATATCTCGCCTGTGGCGTAGACATTGCGTACTGTGCCGCTGTTTTTGCCTGCGATACCTCCGGTAGCACAGTCGTTGTCATTGACGACATCGGCCACAGTGTAGCAGTCGGATATGGTCGCGCCTGCATTTTCGCCGACAAGACCGCCTATGCATATAGAAGATCCTGATACATTGCCGTTTGCGTAGCATCTGCTTATTGTGCCGCTCACGGCTTTGCCGACAAGCAGACCTGCATGGCTGACACCAGAGACCGCAGCCCCCTTCACTCCGAGGTCGTGGATTTCGGCACCGTCGATGGCCCCGAACAGTCCGACGGCCGTCCCGAGTGTCGAGGCCGAGAGGCAAAAGTTGCTTATGGTGTGGCCTGCTCCGTCGAAGTGACCCTTGTAGGGTGACGATGCAGAACCGATCGGAGATGTAAGAGCCGATGCGTCGATATCCGCTCCGAGGCTGACATAGACGTCATCGCTCCAGTCTTGCGCTGTCGTGGAGAATTCCACAAGATGCGCGGCTGTCTTCAGAATGAATGGATCTGACATGGTGCCCTCGCCGCCGCCATAAGCGTTTGTGCGTCCTTGCTCGACGGTGATGGAAAGGTCATCGGTCTGCTGACCAGTTTTGGTCTTGGCTATAAAGCCGAGGCTTTTGAGGCCGCTCAGTTCAGCATCGGTAAGACCGTAGAATTCTTTGATCGAAGGAATGCTGATAGTGTAGGATCCCGCGCTTCCGCTCATGCGGAATTTCTCGGTGTTGGCATCTTCCCACGAGAAGGGTGATTTCTCCGAGCCGTTCAGGTCTTTGCACCAGGTGTAGCAGTACACTTCTGATCCCATGTCCTGAGTCTCGATTCTTACTTCCACCGCCTTTGTGGTCACGGCAGGCGATGGCACCGTCGTTATCTGTGCCGGGTGTCCGGCTGCGAACAGCGGACATGCGGCCGACAACGTCAGCAGCGTCAGGGTTAATTTTTTAGATAACATTTAGAAATTAATAATGTGAAAAAAAGTCAGTAGATTCCTGAGTGGTCAGCCTGAACCTTGCTTCTTTCATGCGTGAAGAGCGTATGACTGTAACGTCAGTCATAAGGATCCGGCATAACCATCCGAAAACGTTAAGTCTAAATTGATGCAAAATTAGCCAAAATTCGCAAATTGACGAATTTAATATATTGAAGTTGTTCAAACTTATTTCAAGATGTTAATAATACAGTAAAATAATAAAAATACAGCGCATTCAGCAA
>VSPN01000071.1 GCA_009775355.1 Muribaculaceae bacterium | reverse complement strand
CAGGCTTGGCTTTCGGCGTTGTCATTTCCGATTTGCGATTGCAAAATTAGGGCAAAAATCGCCGCTGTGCAAATTTTATCGCAAAAAAATATGTTTTAGAACATCGATATCTATTTATCTTATTGATTATCTGCTAAATCAATAAATGTTAAAATATATTTCTTTGTGTTAACACAATGAACTACATCTGAAGATTTTCATTTATTACTTGTAAGTCATTTGGGAAAAATCGGTGCAAAACCGCAGACACAAGCATTGTCGTCTTCTGAAACATGCCTATGCACGCATGCATTCCGCTCATACATGCATATATTCCGCTTATCTACAAAAAAAATCCGCGAAAGACATTGCCATCGCGGATTCATATATTATAGAATTATATTTCGAGAAGTATCAATATTGCTACCTGTAATCTTTAAGCAGATCACGAAGCCTTTTGCGTGTGAAGAAAATGCGGCTCTTGACAGTGCCCAGAGGCATTTTCAGACGTTCGGAGATCTCTTCATATTTATAGCCTGCAATGTGCATGGAGAAAGGACGGCGGTAATCTGCGGGAAAACCATTGAGAATAGCGCTTATCTCAGCGGCTGCAAATGCTCCGTCGGGAGTCTGCACTCCCGAATCTTGCGATAGATTCAGGTGGTATAGATCTTCTGTGGCATCGACAACGGTGTTCTCTCTTGTTCTTTTGCGGTAGTTGTTGATGAAGATATTGCGCATGATGGTCATCATCCACCCGCCGAAGTTATCATTGTCAACAAACTTCGATTCGTTGTCCAATGCTTTCAACATGGTGTCCTGAACCAGATCGTGAGCTTCTTCTTCATTTAGAGTCAGCTTAAGTGCGAAGGAATAGAGATTTCCCTGTATGCCGATCACCGAGGATTTGAAGGTATCCTTACCGTTCATTAAAATAAGTGATTAGATGTCATATTAGTTTTACTTGAAAAGCTATGCATGACCGGTCTAAATTTCCCTATCGTCCGGTTCTGACTCATAGTCGAATATAAACTTGTCTTCATAAGTATTTCGCGACAAATTTATTCCTTTTTTTCAATCGGTGCAAATATTCAGGCAAAAATTTTATTGAGAAACAAGGATTTTACTGATTTTCTTGCGGCATATCCTGAATCAGACCGTATTTATCGGCGGCAAGAGGTTAATCGGCACGCTCCAGGCTCCTCCCGCACAATAAGGGACGCATGTCAAGCCCCCAACTTTTCGACCTTTACGAGTTCGATACGGGTAGTCGACATTTTCTTGACCGTAAACCTGAGCGATCCGATGTCGAAGGTCGCGCCTTGAGAGGGCAATGCCTCAAGATTATAGAGAATGTAGCCTGCCAGAGTGTGATAGTCATCGCTTTCCTTTATACCGAGGCCAAACTCCTCGTTGATGGCGGATATCTCCACCCTTCCTGAGAACATATATGAATTCACTCCGATAGTACGCGCCACAATGCGTTTGCGGTCATGCTCGTCTTCTATTTCCCCGAATATCTCTTCAACAAGATCCTCAAGGGTGACAAGACCGGCAGTTCCCCCGAATTCATCAATCACCACCGCCATCGACTTCTTCTCGCTCATAAGACGCCGCATCATTTTGTTGGCAAGCATGGTCTCGGGCGTAAAGATGACAGGTTTGAGCCGTTTGCGCCAGTCGGCAGACGTATCGAAAAGCTCGGACACATGTATATAACCGAGCACATCGTCGATATCGTCCTTATAAACTACGATCTTCGACAGGCCTGTCGCTATGAATTTACCGATCAGTTCCTCTCTGTCGGTACCTTCGATAGGCACGGATACGATCTCGTTGCGCGGAGTCATGCATTCAGAGATCTGTGTATCCTTAAAATCTATGGCTTTACGGAAGATCCTGACTTCATTCTCGACCTCCTGCCTGCCGGTATTCTCCTCAATCGACTGCTGTATGTAATCATCCAGTTCATCTATAGTCAGCAACTGCGACGAGGCTGACTCCTCCTTTATTCCGAAAATCCGCATCAGACCTTTTGATATGGCCGATACGAGCAATGACACCGGGTAGCAGACAAGATATATCACGTAAAGGGGCAGAGCGAGAATACGCATCATGAAATTCGGATTGATGCGAAACGTGGTCTTCGGCAGGAACTCGCCGGCGAAAAGTATAAGACCAGTGGAAAGAATCGTGTTGCCCACAAGTACGAGAGCCTCGCTGTCGTGTCCGAACCAGCCCTCGAGAACGGGATTTACAATCGCAGAGAATGCAATTCCGTAGATTACAAGAACTACATTGTTGCCTACGAGAAGAGAGGATATGAACATATCCTCATGGTGACTGAAGCTTTGCAGAATACGGTTGACCAGGCCGCCTTTCGCGGCATCGATCTCGCGCCTGACCTTGCTTGACTGCACAAACGCGATCTCCGATCCGGAAAAAAGGCCCGACAGAAGAACCGCTATCACTGCTATGACAACCATATGTATACCTCTATATTAATTTATGGATCAGAGACTGTCTGCATCGCCGCTGGAGCAGAGAACGTGCTATCGGGTGCTTCGCGACCATTCTGCCGGTCGGCGGAGAAATCCGCGCTGTTGATGGGGAATATGCCCTGAGGCTTTATGATACGATATGACGTAAGACGCTCGTCGCTTTCGAACCCGAGCCCCTCAAGCACATGAGTCGCTGTCTCGATATGTATGAAAGAGTCGCTGTAAACGCGTCCTCTGCGCTGATCCCAAAAAAACTGTGATGTCTGAAAGAGATCTGACGGTGCCTTTGTCATCTCCACATGCCCGTCAAGTCTCCACAACTTCTGGTTGCTGTAGAACCTTGCTGAATCGGCTGCGACAGTAGCTATGACGTGAAAGTAGGGATCATATTTCTGAAGATACAGTCCCTCTGGAAAAATCCAGTATGGCGTATCGGTCTCTTCGAAAACTTTCCACAATGGGGCAACCACCTTGTATTGCACCACTCCGGAGTCGGATATGAACGTTGCGACATTTTTGGTTGTCATAGTGGCCATGGACTTCGGATCGATGCCCGATGTCACATCTATCTTCTGCTCCTCGCGGCACCCGGAGGCCACCACCAGAAAAAGGAAGGCAAATATCAATATGAAGACCGATTTTCTCATCAGACGCTACACTGATCAGCGAATCTTGCGTTTGAAGAACCACACCTCGTTGAAGTTCACACCGAGAGTTATGTTAAGATAATTCTCCTTGAGGAGAGCCTGAGGGGAAGCCTGACGCATCTTCCACTCAAGGCCGAGATTGATTATTGTCTTGCCCTCGGGAGTCGGAAATCCGACACCGGCGGTCACTCCGGCCTCGCGCACACCGTTACCCCTTATCTTGAGATAATCATCGGTGTAATATGCTCCGATCCTGTAAGCGGCACGCTGCATGTATGAACCGCGGATCTTGGGCACGAACTCCGCTCCCACCGCATAGCGTGTGCGGTTGTTGAATTCCATTCCGTTGAATACCACCACTCCGGGATCATCGGTCGAATACATGGGAGAATAACGGCAGTCTTTCCATCCCTGCCAGGTGTAGTCGAACTCGATATTCAGACGGCTCACCCGCTCATGGGTGTAGCTCAAGCCGGCGCCTATGCTATTGGGTGTATAGTAATTGCCCTTCAGGCTCATTCTGCCCACTTCTGTCGGCACAGATTCCTGGGTAGTCTCCTGAATCGTGGCCCACGACGATCCGAGCAGCGTTTTCTTCGGACTGAAAGTGGCTCCGACCACAAACCTGTCGAAACGTCCTACCTTCTGCGTGTACTGCGCTCCGATGACAACGTTCCAGTCGCGGACTTTCATGACGTGCTCGAACTTGGTGCTTCCTGCAGAAGGATACGCGAAGACATCGTTGACAATGTTTCCGAAATCATAACTGACGTTGACACCCAGTGAAAATCCCTTTATTTTACCCGACACACCGAGATAAAGTTCGTTGATACCTCCGGATCCCTGGTTCTCCATCGCGCCATGCGAGATCTCGTTGCCGAACGCGTATCCTACGGAACTATAGGGAAGAAGGCCGACCGATCCGCCCATGTATTTGCTGATCGGGAACTGCATGGTGATATAGTCAAGTCCGCCGCCGGTTGTTTTCTCGCGCACGGAGTTCTCCTCGCTCCATATGAACGACAGATCCGCCCCCATGTCGAACAGGAAAGTCAGCGAATCGATGGCTGCATATGACGCCGGATTCATGACATTGACCTGACGGCCGGAATTCATGGCGTAACCCACGCCGCCCATCTGCTTCTGCATGGATGTGGCGCGGTCGCCGAGTATGCCGTATCCATACATGGAGTATGGCGTGGACACGTTCTGGGCCAGAGCGGGCACCGCACACAGGAGCGCGCCCAAAAGCATTTTAAATTTAGTCATAGTTCGATGTTATAATTGAAAATCCTCACCAGTCCGCGTCCGACAGCCTCGGGATCAGACTCGACGTCGATTCCGCGTTCCGCGAGCATGGGCTGAAGGATTGCGGCATCACCTCCGGTGAGCACCATTTTAATGTTTCCAAATCTGCTTTGTGCCGTCATGTAGGCTGCGACAAGTTCCCCGGCAAGTCCGCGCATTACGCCCGACCGGATCGCCGTCACCGTATCGCTTCCGAACTCCGGCAGCTCCCCTTCCGGCCCGACAAGCGGAAGCCGCGAAGTGAAAGCGTTGAGCGAACGGAACCTCAACCTTAGTCCGGGTGATATATTTCCGCCGAGAAACGTATTGCCGGCCACAAGATCAATCGTCACAGCGGTTCCGGCATCGACAACAAGCACCGGAGTGTCGCCTGCCACTCCGACAGCAGCGGCCAGTCTGTCGGCACCGAGAGTGGCACGGCTTCCGTATTCCACACCGACCGGCACAGGCGTGTCGGGAGTCAGTCGCAACACCGGAACACCAGCGTTCTCAAGTCTGCGTCCCAGCTCCGGATTCTCGCGCCCCACGCTGCAGAAGCATAGGCCGTCGACCGTATTGTACATCAAGAGCGCGTCAAGTGCTTCTGCTGCTCCAGTGCGCCCTACGACAGACGCGACAAGACGTTCCCCCTCGAAAACGGCAGCCTTGACGGCAGTGTTGCCGATGTCGACAGTCAGTATCGAACGCTTTTCAGTCATCAGATGTATTATTTCTTACCCTGAGCCTTTGACCCGCGTGCCTCTTTCGACAAAGCCGAAGACAGCATCCATGACGATATTATCTGGATGAATGCTCCGGCGAGAGTGAAGAGTATCGTCTCGTTGAGCATCCGGAATGTCAGGACATCGCTGTCGATCCGCGATGTGTTGTAGAACCAGAAAAACGCCGCTATGCAGAACGCGAATCCCGCCCACGTCTCCATGCGGCGGAGACGTCTTACGCGCATACTCTCGTCCCGACCGAGCGAACCGGCCACACGTGCCGCCGTAAAAAGAAGAGCACCTGCGGCAAACACCCATTTGAACAGAACTGCCATTACGACACTTCCGGCACTTACAAAAGGCGCCGCAAGACCGGCGGCCACAAGTATGAGACCGAATGTGGCCAGAGCCTCCATGACCCGGCGGAGACGAACACGCTTCGCCCCGGCCATATCGGCAGACTTATCTGATTTATTCTCTTTCATCTGACATTTTTGATTATAAAAATATCTTCCGTGGGTTTCTGCATGCGGTATTCCTCGCGGGCGATCTGCTCCAACTGCTCGGTTCCGGTCAGAAGCTGCTCGCGCTGACGGCGATACCATTCGGCCGAATCATTGCAGATCTTTATCTGCTCGTTCAGAGCCTTTATCTGCTCCTGATACTCCATATTATGCTCCCACGAGGCATCTTCGTTGAGAAACAGCAGGGCAATTACGAGCGAGCCGATTGCGATCACCGCCAGATGGGAACGCCGGCGCACCCAGAAATTGAATTTCTTTATCTTTTTACTCATTTCAAGCACACAAATCTCATCCCTGGCAGACTCCGCCATGACACGCGCATAACGGGATATACCACTTCAACCTGCAAAGTTAGTAAAAAAAAGGTGACGCGCAAAAAGCGCATCACCAAATATTGTCTTATGGCCGAACCGGATCTGACCTGACGCAGCGACATGACACGCGGTCAGCGATAATCTTTCAGAAGAGACTGAAGCCGTTTGCGGGCGAAAAATATACGACTTTTCACTGTGCCGAGCGGAAGCCCCATCTTCTCGGCGATCTCACTGTACTTGTAGCCGGCGATATACATCGTGAAGGGCACCTTGTATTCTTTTGTGAACGCATTGATCGCCACCGAGATCTCTTTGGCCGCATATGAACCCTCGGGAGTGGAGAGTCCCGATTCCTGCGAAAGATTAAGATGATAAAGATCCTCTGTGGTGTCTATTACCGTGGCTGAACGCACCTGACGGCGATAGTTGTTGATGAATATGTTGCGCATGATGGTAAACACCCATCCCTTGAAATTGACGTTGTCAACATACTTCTCCTCATTGTCAAGAACCTTAAGTGTAGTGTCCTGAACAAGATCTTCCGCCATCTCCCGATTCGCAGTGAGCTGGCACGCAAAGTTGAACAGGTTGCCCTGAAGACTCAGAAGGCGATCCTTGAATTGTTGTTTTTCAGCCATTTTGTGGAATCTTAAGAAATTGATACTCTTGCGATCTTTGAAAATCTGTAATCAGAAGCCTCAGCTTTTCCGCAGTCCAGATCTTGTCAGATCTTCCCATGTCTCTATAACAAGACCAACACGATTTCTTCCAAGACGAAAGATATGATTTAACATTTTTTTACATTTCCACTTCGCCCGGCCGAACTGACGCGTCAATGTAGGGATACTCAGCTAATCGCCAACTAATTGTTTGCCAAAGTCGTAGATATTTTGTAACTTTACAATGAACCCC
>VSPN01000070.1 GCA_009775355.1 Muribaculaceae bacterium | reverse complement strand
CAAAACAGCACCGCCATAGGGCGACCACGCTCCATTTTCAGCTTGATAAATCAAGCCATTAACTGAATATCCCTATAGAATGACGGTTCGTCACGGAAATATGAATGATAGCTCATGAACAGGGTCGGCAATGTCGAGAAGAACGCGGTTTTCTCACGGTCGCCGTCCCAGTAGAAACATCGGAGTATACCCTCCATTGCGATGTAGACGTCGGGATTGATGTCGCCTTCCGAAATAATGTTGTCCCATTTGTCGAATGTCTTCATCCGTCCCATATCGATTAGTCGGTCAAGTATGTTTTCGGGAACAGGGTAATCGCATTCTTTCTTAAGAAGTCTTTTCAGAAGTACCCGGTCTTCGGGCATTATATTGTCGGATTCCATTGCGTGTTTTATTGTGTCGCTGGTTTATTGAAGCGGCAGAGGGGAGACGTTGCGGGCGTCTCCCCTCTGAAGGTGTGGTTGGAAAATACTATTTCTCGAATCCGCGCAGACGCAGAAGTGCTTTCGAGTCGGGTTCGTGGCCGCGGAAGCGCTTGAAAAGAATCATGGCGTCTTCAGTGTCGCCCGATTCAAGAATGTTCTTCTTGAAGCTGGCCGCAGTCTTCTTGTCAAAGATCCCTTTCTGCTTGAAGAGTTCCCATGCGTCGGCCTCAAGAACCTGGGCCCACAGATAGGTGTAGTAACCCGATGCGTAGCCGTCATCGCCGAAAATGTGCTTGAAGTAGGGTGAGCGGTAGCGGAATGTGATTTCCTCAGGCATGCCGATCTTTTCAGCCACTTCTGCCTCGAATGCCTTCGGATCGGCCACTTCGGCCTCGCCGCCATACATCATGTCGAGCAGTGCCGCGCCTGCGAGCTCGGTGGTGGTGAAGCCCTGGTTGAACTTTCCGGCCTCCGAAATCTTAGCCACAAGTTCGTCGGGTATGACCTCGCCCGTCTTGTAGTGGCGTGCGTAAGTCTTGAGTACTTCCGGCTCGAAAGCCCAGTGCTCGTTGATCTGCGAGCACATCTCCACGTAGTCGCGGTCCACGTTCGTGCCCGCGAGCGATTTGTAGGGGGCGGTGGTCAGCATGCCCTGAAGGGCGTGCCCGAACTCGTGGAACATTGTCTCCACCTCGTCTGTAGTTAGCAGAGAGGGAGTCTCGGCTGTCGGGCGCGTGAAATTGCCGACATTGTATACGATGGGGCGCTTGTATGAACCGTCGCCATAGAGGCCGGCGCTCTGCATCTGCTCCATCCAGGCGCCCTGACGCTTCGTGTCGCGGGGGAAATAGTCGCACATCCACACGGCCACGTGTTCGCCTGTCTTGGCGTCGACCACATCAAACACCTGCACGTCGTCCATATATTTGGGGGCATCGGGCATCGGGATCATCTTGACACCATACAGTTTCTCAGTGGCGTCAAACATTCCCTTCATCACGTTGTCAAGTGCGAAATAGGGGCGTATCTCTGCCTCGTCGAGGTCGAACTTCTGTTTCTTCACCTTGTCGGCATAATAATAGTAGTCGTAAGGTGCGATCTTGAACCCTCCGCCGTGTGCGTCGACATATGCCTGCATGTCGGCCACTTCCTCGCGGCTGCGGTTCACCGCCGGTTCGAAAACCTGCATCAGAAGCTGGGTCGCGGCTTCAGGAGTCTTGGCCATGACACGCGATGTCATCATCTGGGCGAAAGTGTCGAATCCCATGAGATGCGCTTTCTTGTCGCGCAGACTCACGATCTTGCTGATCACAGGCAGGTTGGAGTTCTCTCCATATGACGCGAGATTGGTGTAGCCCTGATAGATAGCCTTGCGGAGACCGCGCGAGTCGGCATACTGGAGCACCGGAAGACGGCTCGGGGCATGAAGAGTGAAGACCCAGCTGTGGGTGAGACCGCGCGAAGCTGCTTCCTCGGCCGCCTGGGCCACAGATGACTCCGGAAGTCCGGAAAGCTCTTTCTTGTCATACACGATGACCGCGAACTGGTTGGTGGCGTTCAGAAGGTTGCGGTTGAACTGTATGAACAGTTTCGAAAGCTCGTTGTTGATTTTTACAAGTTCCTCTTTCTTGTCGGCAGGCAGAGCTGCCCCCTGCTCTGCAAACTCGCGGTAGTATTTCTCGACTACGCGCTTCTGCACAGGGGTGAGTCCCATCTTGTCGCGCATGTCATAGACGCTCTTGATGCGCTGGAAAAGCTGATCGTTGAGCATAAGCTTGTTGTTGGCCTCGTTGAGCAGAGGGATCGCCTCGTCGGCCATTGCCGCGAATTCCGGAGTCGACATCGCCTCCATGTAGTGATAGAAGACGCCGCACACACGCTCCAGAATGGGGGAGAGGTTTTCGAGCGGAAGGATGGTGTTGTCGAAATCGGGAGTCGCGCGGTTGCGGATTATGTTGAAAATTGCCTGGTCCTGTTCCTCGATGCCGGCCTTGATGGCCGGTATGAAATCGGCGGTCTCGATCTTGTCGAACGGCGCGATCTCGTACTTCGTGTCATAGGGCTGCAGGAACGGATTCTGTCGTTCAGCCATGATGTCGGTTGTCTGGGAGGCAAGCAGCATGGCGCCCGCTGCCAGAATGGTCAGTCTGTTCATATTATTAGGATTAAGTGAATTGATCTGCATGAAGCGATGCCCGCAGCGGAGCTTTGGAAAAGACGCCGTCGCTGAGCATTCACAAAGATATAAAATATTTCGGCAATTCACAAACGCCGGGCGTGCGCCATGACACATCCGGCGTTTCCGCGTGCGCTATTCCGTAAATTCGAACTCAGCCATCAGCGGGTAATGGTCACTCGATTTGAGCTTACCCTTTTCGACACTCAGGGCCCGGAGCGGCCCGCGATAGAAGATCTGGTCGAGGTGAAACCACATCGAATGCAGATTATAGGTCACAAGCGGGCCGAATCCGGTTTCCACATATGCGTCCTTGAGGTCTGTGCCCCTGAGCAGACGGTAGGCGTAGGATTCGGGCACGTCGTTGAAGTCTCCGCATATTATCATCGCGCCCTTCATGCGGTCGATCGTCTCGCGTAGTATCTTGACATCGTGCTTTCTGGTCTTGAACGCCGAGGTCATCTTTTTGCGGATAGGACCGCTCAGTTCCTTGATGCTCTTCTTCATGCCCTCGACCGACTTGAGGTCGGTCACGACATTGCACTCCTCTCCCTTGAGATTGAACGACGACAGATGCACGTTGATCAGCGTAAGCCGTTTTCCGTTGATGTTCAGCTTGTAGAATGTATATCTCTTCGGGTCGAAGTCGCCGTCGATGTAATTGTATCCTTTTTCGAAGACAACCGGATATTTCGACAGTACTTTCATGTCGAGCGAAGGGTCTCCCGCCTGATACGGATAAGCCTTGTCAAGAGCCTCTTTGATAGCCTTGTAATTGGGAATCTCATTGTCTGAGACGTCTATGAGTTCCTGCACGCATACTATATCGGCCCCTGAGTTGATGATATATTCGAGAGTGCGGTTGCCGTCTCCGCTTTTGTCTTCAAGATCCCAGCCGTGGATAATATTGTATGTGAGCACCGTGAATGTCTGTGCTCCCGGGGTCGGATTTTTCTGCCCGCTCAGCGGGCATGCGGTCGAGATCGGTCCCCACGATGCGATTATGGAGAGAACACCGAGTCCCCCGGCGAACAGATGCCCGCTTGCGAACCAGGCCACCGTTATAAGCAATGTCGCGATAGCAAGCCAAGGCAGCGCAAGAGTAAGCAGTGAGGGAAATGTGAAGAAATCCGGATCAAACCTTCCACCGTAGGCGGAGAGTATGGTCAGTGCGTAAACTATTATCGACACTATCAGCAGCGCGGTGCGCAGAAGCGGTTTGATGACAGGAAGAAACATGATTATCGATGGTTGGGTTATTCTGTTTTGTCTCCCGTCGGGAAGACGGGTTGTCGGTATTGTGGCGTTTTGGGAGAGACTGTTGTTTTACTGGTGGCTATTGTTTTATTTTGGAAGATATGTGGTTCAGCTCCGTTCTTTCGCGGGCTGTCAGCGAACCGTAGCCGGATATGCGTATCTTGTCGAGAAGCTGGTCGAGGCGTTCATGGTCATCTGGCATGCTGTTTATGGCGTCAAGCGTTCTTCTTGCGTTCAGACGGTATCTGCCTTGTCCCGGACTCTCAGGTCTGAAACCGGGAACCGGGGTTTTCCTGGGAATCCGTGCTCCTGAGCACATTCGTGCGAAGGCCGATGCGATGCCGAACGCCACTCCGCCAAGGTGGGCGGCCTGTGGCGGTATGCCCGATCCCCAGGAACCTGCCACAGTCAGGACCATGCACCCCGCCGCGACCCATATCAGCCGGATATCTCCGAACAGAAAGAGATTTACCCGCCTCGAAGGCATGAGCATGGCTGTCGCTCCCATGACTCCGAGCACAGCTGCCGAAGCTCCTGTCAGATATGTGCCCGGTGCATATCCTGTCACTGCCGCCGCTGTTATATAGAACAGGCCTCCGCACACCCCGGATCCGAGATAGAGCCACAGGAGTGACATTTCTCTTCCGGAATCGGAGAACATGCGTCCGAACCAGAAAAGCCAGAGCATGTTGACAAGCATGTGGATCGGAGAGTAGTGTACGGCCATATATGTCACCAATGTCCACGGATGCGTCGCGAACAGCAGCGGATCTGAGGGGAGTGCGGCAGCGTAAAGAAGCGAGCTGTCGCCTCCCGACAGCTCAATCGCGGCCGACACTGCCCATAGCGTCACCGACAAGCCTGTGTTCACGACAAGCAGCCACGCCAGGACACGGCATCCGCCGCATAATCTCGATAACCGGTCAATAAAAGCCATTTCCCCGAAGCGTTCCTTTCTTTTTCCAATAAAGCAGAATCACGAGACCGAAAAGCATTCCTCCGAGGTGGGCGAAGTGGGCAATCGTCCCGCCACCGTTCACACCGAGGAAGAATTCGATCACGGCGTATCCGATCACCATATACTTGGCCTTGACCGGAACCGGAATGAAAAACAGATAGAGCGGCATGTTGGGAAATGTCATGGCAAACCCGAGCAGCAGTCCGAAGATCGCTCCGGACGCCCCAATGGTGACCATGCTGTTTTTCATCTGGGCAACAGCCGATGTGAAATTGCTGTCGCCCGCGGCGAGCGCCTGTTCCACTATATCCGACATGTGGGAGTATGTCAGACCGTTGAGCCTGGCTATTTCGGTGACATACTCATATTTCCACGTCAGAAGCCATACAACTTCCTGCACAAACGCCGCGCCGAGTCCGCACACCATATAGAACATGAAGAAGCGTCTTGATCCCCACACTTGTTCCAGAATGCGTCCGAACATCCAGAGCGTGAACATGTTGAAGAATATGTGGAACACACTCCCCGAATCATGCAGAAACATATAGGTGATGATCTGTATCGGATTGAACAGACCGGAGCCGAAAAGGTGTAGCCCGAGCTTGTCGGTGAGAGTGATTCCGAAACGCGGAAACAATATCTCGACGAGCCAGAGCAGGACGTTGATTATTATCAGGTTTTTGGTGACGGGCGGTATGCCGCGCCAAGTCATTCTGAGGTTCATATGCGGGTGATAAGGGTGATAAACAAGTGTACAAATCAATAACGTGGAAATCCAGAATAAGTATGTCTCCTGGTGTCGGCATTCACACATGATTCAGTGTTTCGGCGGTGGCAAAAATGGTTAAATCATTAGGTATGATGGCAAAAAATATTAATTATTTAACTTTTTTTATAAAAAAGCGTTGATTAGTTTGTTAATTAATGAGAAAGAGTTATATTTGTGCGGTATTTGGATTCTTCCGGCCGGTACAACAGAAACTTAATAATTGAAACATATAAATTTCCAAGTTATGAACAAGACAGATTTAGTAAACGAGATCGCCGCCAAGGCATCACTCAACAAGGTAGACGCGAAGAAAGCTCTTGACGCCGTTCTTGAATCGATCGGCCAGGCTCTTGCCAACGACGACAAGGTTCAGCTCATCGGTTTCGGCACATTCGCAGTTGTCGAGAAGCCCGAGCGCACAGGCATCAACCCCCAGACAAAAGAGAAGATCACGATTGCAGCCCGCAAGGTCGTGAAGTTCAAGCCTGCCGACACTCTCGGCAAGTAAGCCCTGGAGGAATTGGCTTAAGATATATCCGGCGTCGGTTGCAATGCATCCGGCGCCGCACTGTTTCTGTCCTTAAAGAAAGTTGACACTTAGAGCTTGTTTAGTCAAGATTTTTCAAGGTTAGACGCCTTGATAGCGTTCCGGATAGAGAGTCCGTGAAATTGCTTCTTTATAGACATTTCCTTCTGGAGGAATTTGAATAGATGTGTAACTATTTGTTAATCAAGTATAATATGCGCTATTTGGTGTACTGATAGTGTACTGCGTGGATAAAATGGAGAATAATAATAGAGGTGATTTAAGGATTTTATATGTTTGTTGAGAATTTTTAATTCGACTTTGTTCTATTCTTCTGACGGCAATTTTCCCAGTATGTCGGTTTTATGACCTGCTTTCTGACCTGCTTTCTGACCTACTTTCTGACCTACTTTCTGACCTACTTTCTGACCTACTTTCTGACCTATTCTGATGGGAATTCCCAATGTCCGTTTCTGGGAGAACCAACACGCTGGATAATCCCTTCCGATTTCAGTTTTTCTATATGGAATTGCACATTTGATGAAGAGATTCCAAGTTGCTCGGATAAAGATGCTCTGGTTATTCGGGGATTCTCCTTAATCAAAGCAATAAGTCTTTCTCTTGTGGACTGCTTTTCAATCTCGCCATTCTCTACATTATTCTCGCCAGCGTTGCGAGAATCCTTAGTCGATGACAATGGATAAGTGACTGTTGAGATCAGCATATCACTCTCAAATGTGACAGTTTTCCCAGTCAATTTTTCCCAACCTAATATTTTGTCAATGCCATATCCGGCATTTTCAGATAGTTTCGGATGACGGAATAGTCTGATTATACTCGGATTACGCGGCATAGATAGGACACGGCTCCGGAACTCGTCGGCATCAAG